>NZ_JBJNRJ010000083.1:0-15939 GCF_046233715.1 Trujillonella humicola
CCCCCCCCCCCCCCCCCCCCCCCCCCCCCCCCCCCCCCCCCCCCCCCCCCCCCCCCCCCCCCCCCCCCCCCCCCGCCCCCCCCCCCCCCCCCCCCCCCCGCCCCCCCCCCCCCCCCCCCCCCCCCCCCCCCCCCCCCCCCCCCACCCCGGGTTCCGTCCGTCGAGGACCACCCGTCGAGGAGCAGCAGTGGCGACAGGACAGACCGACGCACCGGCCGGGCGGGACCCCGCCGCCGTGGGTGCGGGGACCGCGACGGATGCGGGCTCCACACCCCGGTCGACCGGGGGGAGGGAGGTCCGTCCACCGGGACGCCGGCGCCCGGGCTGGGTCCAGCTCGTCGCCCGCGGTGGCGTGCTCGTCGCGCTGCTGCTCGTCGTCGTGGCGTTCGGGATCGCCCGCCCCGACACCTTCCTGACCACCAACAACCTCAACGCGATCCTGCAGCAGGCCGCGGCTCCGGCGATCCTCGCGATCGGGCTGACGGTCCCGCTCGCGCTGGGGGAGTTCGACCTCTCGATCGGCGCCATGGTCGGCCTCGGCGGGGCGTCGGCCCTGGCCCTCATCACCCTGCACGGGGTGGCCTGGCCCGTCGCGGTGCTCCTCGCGCTCGGCATCGGCCTCCTGGTCGGCCTCGTCAACGGCGTCTTCATCGCGTACCTCGGGGCCTCGTCGTTCGTGCAGACCCTCGCCATGGGCGTGATCCTGCTGGGGGTCGAGTACCTGTTCACCAACCAGCAGACGCTGTTCAGCGGGGTCCCGCAGGGCTACAAGGACCTCGGGCAGAGCGACGCGATCCTCGGCGTGAACATCCAGATCTGGCTGGCCCTGCTGGTCGCCGTCCTCATGTACCTGTTCCTGGAGCAGACCGAGACGGGCCGGCGCATCTACGCGGTCGGGGGGAACCCGGACGCGGCCCGCTTCGCCGGCGTCTCGGTGAAGCGGCTGCGCGTGCTCGGCTTCGTCATCGTCGCGGTCGCCGCCGTGATCGCCGGGATCCTGATCACCGCGCAGGGCGGCTCCTCCCAGCCCAACGCCGGCGTGCCCTACCTGCTGCCGGCCTACGCGGCGGCCTTCCTCGGGTCGGCGACGTTCCGGCCCGGGACGTTCAACGTGCCCGGCACCGTGGTCGCGGTGCTGTTCCTCGGCGTCATCCAGACCGGTCTGCAGATGCTGCAGATCGCCACCGCGTGGATCAACATCATCCAGGGCGTCGTGCTGGTGGCCGCGATGCTGATCAGCCGGCTGGAGAGGAAGCGCGCGTGACGGGCGGCCGGCCGCCCGTCGTCGAGGCGCGCGGCCTGCGCAAGGAGTACCCGGGTGTGCTCGCGGTGGACGACGCCTCGTTCGCCGTGGCCCCCGGCGAGGTGCTGGGCCTGGTGGGCAAGAACGGTGCCGGCAAGAGCACGGTCATCAAGATGCTGGCCGGGCTGGTGCACCCCGACGCCGGCGAGATCCTGGTCGACGGCGAGCCGCAGGCGCTGGCCTCCTCCCACGCGGCGTCCCTGCTGGGCATCTCCGTGGTGCACCAGGAACTGGCGCTGGTGCCGCGCAGCAGCGTCGCGGAGAACGTGTTCCTGGGCCTGCCCTACCCGCGCCGGGCAGGGCTGTTCGTCGACTGGGGACAGCTGCACCGGCGGACGCGCGAGGTGCTCGAGCGGCTGGGCCTGGACGTCGACCCGCGCACCTCCGTCGACGCGCTCAGCGTCGCCCAGCAGCGGATGGTGATGATCGCCCGCTGCCTGGCCTGGGAGGCCCGCGTCGTGGTGCTCGACGAGCCGACGGCGTCGCTGACCGACGACGAGATCTCCCACCTGCTCGAGGTCATCCGGCAGCTCGCCGACGCGGGGGTGGCCATCGTCTACGTGTCGCACCGGCTCGAGGAGATCCTCGGCGCCACCGACCGCGTGGTGGTCATGCGCGACGGCTCGGTCGTCGCCGATCTGGTGACCGAGTCGCTGACCAAGCAGACCCTGGTCGCCGGCATCACCGGCGAGGCCAGGGCCAGCGAGAGCCAGACCGTGCACGTGCACCGCTCCGGCCGCCCCGTCGGCGGGGAGTTGCTCCGGGTGACCGGGCTGACCCGCGAGCCGGTGCTGCACGGTGTGGACCTCGTGCTGCGGGAGGGGGAGGTGCTCGGCCTGGCCGGGCTGGTCGGCGCCGGGCGCACCGAGCTCGCCCGTCTCCTGTTCGGTGTCGACACCCCCGACAGCGGCACCATCACCGTCCGCGGGAAGGACGTCGTCCTCCGGTCGCCGCGCGCGGCCATGCGCGAGCGGATCGCGCTGCTGCCCGAGGACCGTCGCCACCAGGGCAACGACACGGCGCAGAGCGTCCGGCAGAACACCACCCTGCCCACCCTGCGCCGGCACCGCGGCGTGGGCTGGCTGCCCCGGCCCAGCGCCGACCGGGAGCGCTCCGTCAGCCGCGAGATGATCGGGCGGCTGGGGATCAAGGTGCACGATCCCGAGGTCGCCGTCGGGACGCTGTCCGGGGGGAACCAGCAGAAGGTCGTCCTGGCCAAGTGGCTGGTGCACGGGGCCGACGTCTTCGTCTTCGACGAGCCCACCGCGGGCATCGACGTCGAGGGCAAGGCCGACGTCTACGGGATCGTCGGCGAGCTCGCCGACGCCGGCAAGGCCGTCCTGTTCATCTCCTCCGACCTGCCCGAGCTCGCGGCGGTGTCCGACCGCGTGGTGGTGCTCCGCGAGGGCCGGGTGGTGGCCGAGCTGAACGGGGACGAGGTCGCCGAGTCGGTGATCCTGCACCACTGCTACGGCGGGGAGGCCGCCGTGGCGACCAGTTGAGAGGAGAGCACGTGCAGCAGCGCTTCGAGGGACGGGTCGCGTTCGTGACCGGGGCGGCGCGCGGTCAGGGGCGCAACCACGCGCTGCGGCTGGCGCGGGAGGGTGCCGACCTGGTCCTGGCCGACGCCTGCTCCGACGTCGCGACGGTCGGCTACGCCCTGGCCACCGAGGAGGACCTGGCCGAGACCGTCCGGCTGGTCGAGCAGCAGGACCGCCGGGCGGTGGCCGGGAAGGTCGACGTCCGGGACGGCGCGGCCCTCCGGGAGCTGGTCGACCGCGGGGTGGCCGAGCTGGGTCGCCTCGACGTGGTGGTGGCCAACGCGGGGGTGGGGGGCAGCGCGCCGATGGCGCAGATGTCCGACGACACCTGGCAGGACATGATCGACATCAACCTGACCGGCGTCTTCAAGACGGTCCGGGCGGCGCTGCCGCACCTGTCGGCGGGCGCGTCGATCGTGCTCACCGGGTCGATCGCCGCGGCGAAGGGACTGCCGAACAACACCCACTACACCGCCGCCAAGCACGGTCTCGTCGGCATCATGCGGGCGCTGGCCAACGAGGTGGCCCCCCAGGGCATCCGGGTGAACTGCGTCAACCCGACGAACGTCGACACCCCGCTGCTGTTCAACGACGCGATCTACAAGCTCTTCCGGCCCGATCTCGAGGCGCCGGGCAGGGACGACGTCGTCGACATCATGCGGGGCATGCACGCGCTGGACACCGGCTGGGTGGACCCCGACGACGTCAGCAACGCCGTGCTGTTCCTGGCCTCCGACGAGGCCCGGTTCGTCACCGGCGCGACGCTGCCGGTCGACGCGGGAGCGCTCATCCGCTGAGGAGCCGGCTCGTCGGCGGGAACGACGGAGGGGGGAGGCGCCGGTGGCGCCTCCCCCCTCCGCTGCGTGTGCGGGAGCTCAGTAGGGCAGGTCGAGCTCGATGTGCCGCTTGGTGAACCGCCAGGCGCCGTCGGACTCCTTGACCAGCTCGTCCTGGTAGAGCGCGGTCGACAGCAGCGTGGCCTTGCCGTCCTTCACGGAGATGAGGGTCAGGTACGACTCGACCGTGGCCGAGTCGTCGGTCTCCTTGCGGATGGCCAGGTTGGTGGTCACGTGCCGGCGCTGGTCGGTCTGGCTGGCCAGGCTGTCGGTCATCAGCTTCATGACGGCCTCCTTGCCCTCGAACGGCCCGATGAGGTCGCCGCCGCCGATGCGCATCGACAGCGTCGCGCCGTCGGCGAAGGTGTCGGCCATCTCCGTCATGTCGTTCTGGTCGTAGGCGATGGAGTAGCGGTTGAGGACGTTCTCGATGTCTCCGCGAGCGGACATGGCGGCTCCTCCTGGAAGTCGGGCCGGCGGCGGTGCCGGCCGGGACGATGTGATCGGCATTACCCTATGCATGGTTCGCCTGGTTGACCAGGGCCCCGGCCGCGATGTGCAGGCCGGGGCCCCGGGGACCGTTGGTGCCGGCGTCAGGCGCCGTCGCCCCCCGGCACGTCGAACTCGACGAGCAGGCTCTCGACGCTGCGGGTGTAGAGCCCGACCTCCTTGGGCGTGAAGCCCTCCTGGTAGCGGAGGTTCGGCAGCCGGTCGAGGACCAGGTTCAGCGCCACCGTCATCTCCTCGCGGGCCAGCAGCGAGCCCACGCAGAAGTGCCGGCCGAGGATGAACTGGACGTGGTTCGCGCCGCCGCTGAAGGCCCGGGACACGTCCAGGTCGGGACGGCGGATGTCGAAGACGTCCGGGTCGGCGAAGTGCCGCTCGTCGCGGTTGGCGGCCGCCAGCATGAGGATGCAGGTCTGCCCCGCCGGGATCGTGGTGCCCTCGATCTCCACCGGCTGCTCGGTCTGCCGCATGATCATGTGCACCGGGCCCGTGTAGCGCAGCGTCTCGGCGATGACGGCGTCGGTCAGGCTCCGGTCGGCGCGCACCGCCTCCATCTGCTCCGGGTGGTCGAGCAGGTTGGCCACCATGCTGGCGATCGCCTTGTCCGTGGTCTCGCCGCCGGCCACCAGGAGCAGGCTCACGAACGCCTTGATCTCCTCGTCGGACATCTGCTCGCCGTCGACCTCGGCGCGGCACAGGCGGGAGAGCAGGTCGTCGCCGTCGCCGGTGCGGCGCTCGGCGATGATCGGGAGCATGTACTCGCGGAGCTCCTCGCGAGTCTGATCCGCCCTGGCGGTGACGGCCGGATCGCCCGCCAGGTTGTTCAGGTGGGCCATGATCGAGTGGTACCAGTCGTGGAAGCGCTGGTGGTCGCTCTTGGGCAGCCCGAGCATGTCGACCATCACGTTGATCGGGAACCACGTGGTGAACTCGGCGACGAGGTCGACGCGCCCGCGGTGGGCGAAGCCGTCCACCAGGTCCTCGGCGGCGCGGGCGACGGCCTGCTCGACCAGTTGGGCGGCGTTCTGCGTGATGATCGGGAGGAAGGCCTCCAGGCCCTTCCCGCGGAAGAACGGGTTGAGCAGCTGCCGGTGGGTGGCGTGCTCCTTGCCCTCCATCTGCAGGATGGTGCGGCCGTGGATCGGCTCGAGCTGCCAGTCGTAGTTCTTGCTCGAGTAGGCCGGGTTGCGGAAGGCGTCGGCGACGTCGGCGTACCGGCTGATCAGCCAGCTCTGCGTCGCCTCGTGGTAGACGGCCGGGTAGTGGTCGCGCAGCACCTTGTGGGAGGGGTACGGGTCGGCGATGTACTCGGGCGACAGGATGTCCGGGGCGGGCGGTGCGGCGGTCGACTGGCTCATGAGGGCTCCTGGGCTCGGCTGACGCATCGGTGCGTAAACAGGCTCACCATATGCATGTTGTGGCCCCGGCCACAACAGGCAACGGGCGCCGTCGCGGGACTTTCCGCGACGGCGCCCGCAGTCGGCACCCGGACGGTTACTTCACGTACGCGCCCGCGTCGACCGGGAGCGTCACGCCGGTCACGTAGCGGGCCTCGTCGCTGGCCAGCCAGAGGATCGCGTTGCTGATGTCGACGCTCTCCAGCCACGGGACCGGCAGCGCGTTGAGGCTCATGAAGCCCGGCATCGCCTTCTCCTGGCTGGGCTCGGGGTCGCCCGGGGAGAACATCGCGTAGGTGCCGGGGTTCTGGATCATGATCGTGTCGACGTTGGTCGGGTGGATCGTGTTGACCCGGATGCGGTGCGGCGCCAGTTCGTTGGCCAGCGTGCGCATGAGACCCACGATGCCGTGCTTGGCCGCGACGTAGTGGCCCACGTGCTGGATGCCCTTGAGGCCGCCGATCGAGCTGGTGAACGCGATCGAGCCGCCGCGATCGGCCTCGATCATCGAGGGGATGGCGACCTTGGCGGTGTGGAAGACGCCGGTCAGGTTGACGTCGATCATGTCCTTCCACATCTCGCCGGTGATCTCCCACGCCTTGCCGTAGGTGGCGATGCCGGCGTTGGCGACGACGACGTCGACCCGGCCGAGCTCGGCCAGGCCCTCGTCGAAGGCGGCCTGCAGGCCGTCGAGGTCGCGGACGTCGGCCTTGCGGGCCACGATCCGCCGGTCGAGTGCCTCGACCTGCTTCACGGTCTCGGCCAGCTCGTCCTCGGTCGCCAGCGGGTAGTACGGCGTCACCGTCGCGATGTCCTCGCAGATGTCGACGGCGATGATGTCGGCGCCCTCTTGGGCCAAACGGACCGCGTGGCTGCGGCCCTGGCCGCGTGCCGCGCCGGTGATGAAGGCGACCTTGCCCTCCAAGCGTCCTGCCATGGCGTGCGCTCCTGTTCTCCGGTCTCCCGGGGTCCCCGGCCCGCGGCGGTGCGGACCGGTCGGTGCTGCTGGGTGGGTGGTGCGGGTGGATCAGCTGCGGGCGCTGGCGGCGGAGACGCCCGGGGGGACGGCGCCCGGCGGCAGCCGGCGCTTCCCGGGGGTGAAGGTGGCCGGGATCCGCTGCCAGCCCTTGTTGACGCCCTGGCGGGGGTAGCGCTTGAGGCCCGAGAGGTCGACCTCGTAGTCGGGCATGCGCTCGAGCACCTGCTTGAGCAGCTCCTTGGCCATCCGCTTGCCGAAGTGCGATCCGGCGCAGCGGTGCACCCCGACGCCGAAGGAGACGTGCCGGTTGGGCCAGCGGTGGATGTCGATCTCGTCGGGGTTCTCGAACTGCCGGGGGTCGCGGTTGGCCGACGACCAGGCCAGCAGCGCGCGGTCACCGACGTGCATGGAGCTGCCGTGGAACTCGGTCTCCTGCACCACGGTGCGGGCCAGCGCCTGCGTGGGGGAGAAGTAGCGGAGGAACTCCTCGATGGCGCGGTCCAGCAGCGACGGGTCGTCGATGAGCTCCTGGCGGACGTCGGGGTGCTCGTAGAGCCACACGAGCGCCTGGCTCACCAGGGAGGCCGTCGTCCCCACGCCGCCGCTGACCAGCAGCTCGACGATGGAGAAGGTCTCCTCCTCGGTGATCGGCCGGCCGTCGACCTCCTGCTGCACGAGGTAGCTGATGACGTCGTCGCGCGGCTCGGCCTTGCGGGCGGCGATGGTGCGGCGCATCTGCTCGGTGCCGTAGGGCAGGTCGACCTCGATGGCCTGCTTGTACAGCGGGCTGTCGGTCGGCTCGGCGAGCGTGGCCTGGTGCGACCGGGCGTAGATCTGCCAGTCCTCCACCGGGAGGCCCAGCCAGTCGATCGTGCAGATCGCCGGCACGCCGATCACCTGCGCGAGGTCGGCCTTCCCGGTCTCGATCAGCTCGTCGATGAACCACGTCGTCCACTTGACGATCATGTCCTCGACCTTGGCGACCGCGGCCGGCGAGGCGACCGGGTTGACCACCTTGCGGAAGGAGCGGAACTCCGGCGGGTCGAGCTCGATGGGGATGTGGAAGTGCATCGGCGTCTTCGGGATCACCACCGACAGGCCCGGCCCGCCGTACTGGTCCAGCCGCTGGGAGGAGAAGACGTCGTCGTCGCGGGCGGCCTCGAAGACCGAGTCGTAGTCGCTGAGCACCCAGAAGCCGCCGTGGTTCTCGGTCCAGGCGACCGGGGTCGACTCCCGCAGCTTCCGGTAGCTGCCGACGGTGTCGTCGGCGTGCTCGGCGGAGTGGTGGTCGAACTCGACGACGGGGCTGCGGTCCTGAGTGCTCATCTCGTCCTCGTCTTCTGTGTGGCACGGCGCACCTGTGATAATGCTTATCCTAGTTTGTGCCTGTCAACGCCGGGCGCGGTACCCGCGGCCGGCCCGCCCCGAGGGGGATGCGATGCGAGTCTCGGTCGACCTGGACGTCTGCCAGGGGCACGGCGTCTGCCACATGAGCGCTCCCGACGTGTTCGAGCTGGACCCCGACGACGCCCACGCCATCGTGCAGGTGGACCCGGTCCCGCCCGCACTCGAGGGTGACGCGCAGACGGCCGCGGACGCCTGCCCCGAGCGGGCCATCACCGTCACGCCCTGAGCCGCGTGCGCATCGTCGTCGTGGGGGCGTCGCTCGGCGGCGTCCGCACCGTCCAGGGGCTGCGCCGGCGGGGGAGCGACGCGGAGGTCGTGCTCGTCGGGGACGAGCCCGGCGCGCCCGACGGCATGGCAACCGACCGGCCGCCGCTGTCCAAGGCCTTCCTCGCCGACCCGGCGGTCGCGGCGAAGCCGCTGCTGAGCGCCGAGGAGCTCGCCGCGCTGGACGTGCGGCTCGTCCCGGCCCGGGCCACCGACCTGGACCTGCCCGGGCGCCGCATCGGCCTGCACGGGGGCGACGAGCTCGCCTTCGACGCCCTGGTCGTCGCGACCGGCTCGACCCCGCGGGCGCTGCCCGGGGTGGAACCGCTGCCCGGCGTCCTCCCGCTGCGCTCTGCGGCGGACGCCGCGGGGATCCGGGCCGCCTGCGTCCCCGGCGCCCGCGTCGTCGTGGTCGGCGGCGGCTTCATCGGCGCGGAGGTGGCCTGGACGCTGCACGGGCTGGGCCTGCCCGTCACCGTCGTGGAGCCGTTGCCGACGCTGATGGTGCGCGGTCTGGGTCCGGAGGTGGGCGGCGCGCTCACCCGGCGGCACGTGGCGGCCGGGATCGACCTGCGGCTGGGTGTCGCGGTCGCCGGCCTGGAGGGCAGCGACCGCGTGACGGGGGTGCGGCTGGTCGACGGCACGCTGCTGCCGGCCGACGTCGTCGTCCTCGGGTTGGGGACCGTGCCGGAGACCGGCTGGCTGGCCGGCTCAGGGCTGGACCTGCGCGACGGCGTCGTGTGCGACGAGCACCTGGCCGCGGTCGGCGCCGAGGGCGTGTACGCGGTGGGGGACGTCGTCCGCTGGCGCTCGCCGCGGTACGGCGAGGACCTCCGCGTCGAGCACTGGACCAACGCGGTGGAGACCGCCGGGGTGGTCGCCGCCGGGTTGACCGGGACGCCGGCGGTGCACGACCCGGTGCCCTACGTCTGGACCGACCAGCTCGGCGGCAAGCTGCAGGTCTTCGGCCGGGTGCGGCCGCAGGACGAGCTGCGGGTGGTGCACGGGGACCTGGACGGGTCGTTCGTCGCCGTCACCGGTGGCGAGGGGCTGCTGCAGTCGGTCGTCGGCTTCGGCGCGGTGAAGCAGCTGCTGCCCTACCGGAAGCTGCTGCTCGCCGGGGCGGGCTGGGACGAGGCGCTCGCCGGCTGAGCCGCCGGCGGGCGCACCCAGCGGTGCACGACGAGGAAGCACAGCCCGCAGCAGGCCATCGCGGAGACGGTCAGCGCCCACGAGGCGTCGTAGGAGCCGGTCGCGTCGGCCGCCGCCCCGAACGCCAGCGGGGAGACCAGCGCGCCCAGGTAGTAGCCGCTGGACATGACCGCCGTCGCCCGGCCCACGGCGTGCGGAGCCCGGTCGATGGCCACCCCGTGGGCGAACCCGGAGCCGACGAGGTCGGCGACCATGGCGATGATCGCGCCCACCACCAGCAGGGCCAGCGCGACGTGCGAGCCGGTCCAGACCAGGACCGTGCCGACCACGGCGGTGCCGGCGACGCCGGCGGCGGTGAGTGCCCGCCGGCGGGGCCCGGCCCGGTCGGCGCGGCGGGCGGCCAGGACCATCACGACCGCGCCGAGGGCGGTGCCCGACGCCGAGATCGCGCCGGCGACCGAGCGGGAGACGCCCGCGTCGACCAGCGTGATGACCAGCCAGGAGAACAGCGGCTGCGACCCGAGCACGTAGAGGAAGGACGCCCCGACGACCCAGCCGAAACGGCGGGGCAGCCGGCCGTCGGTGCCCGGGACGACGACCGCTCTCGCCCCGGCGCGGGGGAGGAGGACGGCGCCGGCCGACGCGTTGAGCACGAGCAGCCCGGCCAGGACCAGGGCGACGCCCTCCCAGCCGATCCGGTCGGCCAGCGGCAGCCCGGCCAGGGCCAGCACCGTGGCCCCGAGCGGGATGCCGGCGGTCTTGACCGCCACCGCCGTGCCGGCCTGGTGCGGCCGGGACGCCGAGGTGACCGCGACGCTCGTCCCGGCGTTGGCGAAGGCGTAGCCGGCGCCGGCCAGCGCGCTGCCCGCGGCGAGGGTCCCGAAGGCCGGCCACAGGGCGGCCGCGGCGAGGGCCAGGGCCACCAGGACCTGGTCGGCGACGATGCAGACCCGCGGGCCCAGCGGATCGACCAGTCGCGCGGCGGCCAGGGACGTGAGGCCCGTCGCGCCGTAGAACAGGCCGACCAGGAGGCCCAGCTGCGCGCCGGAGAGCCCGAGGCCGTCGCGCACGGCCGGCCCCAGGTAGCCGACCAGGAAGGTCGGCGCCGCACCGAGGCCCATGGCGGCGGTGCACACGACGAGGACGGCCGGCCGGCTCGTGGCGCGTCGGCCTCGTGGCCGTCGGGTTCCCCTCATCGCTGGTCATGCTTATCCTAGTTTCCGGCTCAGCGGAACACCGGAACCGCGGCGGGTCCGCGCCGTCCCACGACCTGGAGGCAGCACTCGATGAGCGAGACCCCATGACCGACGCGATCGCCGTCCTCGGCGGCACCGGCGCGCTGGGCCGCGCCCTCGCGCTGCGGCTGGCCCGCAGCGGGCATCCCGTCGTCCTCGGGTCCCGTGACGCCGGGCGTGCGCAGGCGGCGGCGGACGGGCTGCGGGACGAGCTCGCGGCTGCCGGCCTGCCGGGCGCCCGGGTCGCGGGTGCGGGGAACGAGGAGGCGGCCGGCTCGGCCGACGTCGTGCTGCTGGCCACGCCCTGGGACGAGAGCGGCGACAGCATCCGCGCGCTGGCCCCGGCGTTGGCCGGGCGGCTGGTGGTGTCGTGCATCAACCCGCTGGGCTTCGACGCCCGGGGCCCGCACGGGCTGGCCGTGGCCGAGGGCAGCGCCGCCGAGCAGGTCGCCGCGCTGCTGCCCGGTTCGACGGTGACGGCGGCGTTCCACCACCTGTCGGCGCCCAGCGTCGCGGATCTGTCCCGGGACCTGTCGGGGGAGGACGTGCTGGTGGCCGGGGACGACGCCGCGGCCCGGGCCCGGGTGGTGGAGCTGGCCGCCGCGGTGACCGGCCGGCCCGGCGTGGAGGTCGGCGCGCTGCGCCAGGCGCGGGTGCTCGAGCCGTTCACCGCGGTGATCATCGCGGTGAACAAGCGGTACAAGACGCGCGCCGGCGTGCTCATGACCCACGTCGACCCGAGCCGGGGGCGGGCGTGAGCACCGCCGGCCTGGCGCTGCCGCCGGCGCCGTCGTCCGCGGCGGCGGAGGAGGTGCGGCTGGAGGTGCGGGAGTTCCTGGCTGCCGAGCTGGCGGCGGGGTCGTTCGCGCCGCACGTGGACACGTGGTTGTCGGGGGTGGATCCGGGGTTCTCCCGGAAGCTGGGGGAGCGGGGCTGGCTGGGGATGACCTGGCCGCGTGAGTACGGGGGTCACGAGCGGACCGCGATGGAGCGGTATGCGGTGACCGAGGAGTTGCTGGCGGCCGGGGCGCCGGTGGCGGCGCACTGGATCGCCGATCGGCAGTCGGGGCCGAACCTGCTGCGGTACGGCACCGAAGCGCAGCGGGAGGAGATCCTGCCGCGGATCGCGGCGGGGGAGTGCTTCTTCGTGATCGGCATGTCGGAGCCGGACTCCGGCTCGGACCTGGCCTCGATCCGGACGAGGGCGACCCGGGACGGCAATGGTGACTGGGTGGTGTCGGGGGCGAAGGTGTGGACGTCGAACGCCCACCACAGCCATTACGGGATCGTGCTGGTGCGCACCTCGCCGGCGGATCCGGTGAACCGGCACGCGGGGTTGAGCCAGTTGCTGGTGGACCTGTCGCTGCCGGGGATCAGCATCAATCCGATCCGGATCCTGGACGGCGGGCACCACTTCAACGAGGTGGTGTTCGACGACGTCGTGGTGCCGGGGGACATGCTGTTGGGGGAGGAGGGGGCGGGCTGGCACCAGGTGACCGCGGAGCTGGCGTTCGAGCGGTCGGGGCCGGAGCGGTTCCTGTCCACCTATCCGTTGCTGGCGGAGTTCGGGCGGCGGGCGGCCAAGACGCAGGATGTGGCGCAGTTGGCGACGCTGGGCCGGTTGTCGGCGCGGTTGCTGGCGTTGCGGCAGTTGTCGTTGCGGATCGCGGCGGCGCTGGACCGGGGGGAGTTGCCGAACATCCCGGCGGCGCTGGTGAAGGACGTGGGGACGACGTTCGAGGCCGACGTGGTCGACGAGGTGCGCCGGGTGGTGGACGTGGCGGCGTCGCTGGATTCGCCGGATCCGCTGGGGCGGGCGCTGGCCGAGGCGCAGCTGCACCAGCCCGGGTACACGCTGCGCGGGGGGACGAACGAGATCCTGCGCGGGATCGTGGCACGCGGATTGGGGCTGCGCTGATGGCGTCCGAGCAGGACCTGTTGGTGGAGACCGTGCGGGACATCCTGGGGTCGTTCGAGCCGTTCGTGCTCACCCCGGAGCGGCCGTGGGACGAGGGGCTGTGGTCGGCGCTGGCCGAGGCCGGGCTGACCGGGGTGGGTGTGGACGAGGACGCGGGCGGGTCCGGTGGTGAGCTGGCCGACGTGGTGGCGATCGTGCGCACCCTGGCCGCCGGTGCCGCAGCGGTGCCGGTCGCCGAGCAGCTGCTGGTCGCCGCACCGGCGCTGCTCGCCGCTGACCTGGACCTGCCCTCGCCCGAGGAGCCGCTCACCTTCACCGTCGCGCCGGATTTGAGCGCCGTCCCCGACGGTGGTGGGCGGGTCCGGCTGGCCGGAACCGCGACCTGCGTCCCGTGGACCGGAGTGGCCACATCGGTGGTCGTCCTGGCCGGGACGGCGGAGGCGCCGGTGCTGGCGCTGGTGCACGCCGACGGGTTGCCCGTCGTCCCCGCGGCGAACCTGGCCGGGGAGCCACGCGGCACGATCACCTTCGACGCGACGCCTGCGGTCGGCGCGACGCTCACCGCCGAGCAGGCCGACGCGTTCCGCGCCCGGTACGCGCTGGCCCGGTCGGTGCAGATCGCCGCGGCGCTGGAGCAGGTGCTGACCTGGACCGTGGAGTACGCCGGGGAGCGGCAGCAGTTCGGCCGGCCGCTGGCGAAGTTCCAGGCGATCCAGATGCAGCTGGCGCAGATGGCTGGCGAGGTCACCGCGGTGACGGCGATCGTCGACGCCGCCGTCCAGGGCCTGGACCGGGGTGCGGCCGAGCTGCCGCTGCTGGCGGCCGCGGCGAAGGTGCGCGCCGGGGCCGCGGTGGAGGTCGTGGCCCGGCTGGCCCAGCAGGTGCACGGCGCCATCGGCTTCACCCAGGAGCACAAGCTGCACCACCTCACCCGCCGCTGCTGGTCCTGGCGCGACGAGGCCGGCGGCGAGGCCACCTGGGCACCGGTGCTCGGCGCCGGGCTGGTCGCCGGCGGCGGCGATCAGCTCTGGGCGACCCTCACCCGGCTGGGCTGATGCGTGGCGCCCCGCCGCGGGGCGGGGCGCCACGGCGAGTCAGAACGGCGGTGGCTCGGTGACCGCCGTGAGACCGGAGGGTGTGGTGACGGTCAGCGTCCCGTCGGCGGCCAGTGCACTGCTCCAGCCCGGGGCCTGGTGCTTGCCGCGGTGGTGCGGGGTGCAGTAGCCGGTCAGGTTCGACGCCGCGGTCGGACCACCCTCGACGTGGGGGCGGTCGTGGTCGAGCTCGCCACCGGCGGGCACGGGCATGCGGCAGCCGGGGAAGCGGCAGCGGCGATCGCGCATGCGCACGAACCGGTCGAGCGCGGTGCGCGGCCGGTACCCGGCGCTCCCCGGTGGGGCGGTGAGCCCGGGGCGGCCGGTGAGGTCGTGCGTGCAGCGCGCCGGGCGGCGGCGGCAGGCGGCACGGCCACAGGTCGCGACGCGGGTGAGCTCGGCGGTGTCGGTGAGGGCGATGAGGGTCCCGGCCAGGCCGTCGACGAGGGCGACGCGCGGGCGGTCGACCAGGCCACCACCGGCGGTGCGGAACAGCAGCTCGGCGAGCGCGGTGCGGTGCTCCACGGAGGCGGCGTGCAGCGCGGCGAGGGCGTCGGTCGTGGCGCTGACCCGGCCGGCGGGGCTCGCGGCGCAGGAGGCTTCGTCGACGGCGTCGGCGCGCTCGGCGGTGGTCACCAGCCGACCGGCGTGCCCCAGGGCCCGATCGAGGTCGAGCAGCGCGGTCCCGGCAGCCGCGACGGCACGATCCGCCTCGGCCCACCAGCCGGTACCGCGGCCGTCGTCGGCAGGTGCCGGAGGGCGCGCATGGTCGGCGGGCGGGACCGGGGCGGCCGGTCGGTCGGTGGGCGGCGGCAAGGCGAGGTCTGCGTAGAGGTCCGGGAACCACGGTGGCGGGGCCAGCCCGACTGCCCGGATCGCGGCCAGCTCGGCGTCGGCGTCCTCGGCCCACGCGCGCAGCACCTCGTCGGGCACGGGCGCCGGGTCCTCGGGCAGTCGGGCGTCGAGGGCCCAGCACCGCTCCAAGAGGTCGATCTCCTCGCGTTCGCTGGGTGTGAGCACCCGGGTCGGCGGCGGTTCCCCGGTCGCGGTCGCCGAGAGCGAGGGGGCGGCGCCGGGATCAGCGGCGCCGGGATCAGGGGCGCCGGGATCAGGGGCGCCGGGATCAGGGGCGCCGGGATCAGGGGCGCCGGGATCAGGGGCGCCGGGGGCGGTCGTCGGGGCGGTCGTCGGGGCGTTGCTCGTCGTGGCGTCGGCGGGCTCCGGCAGCAGGCCGACGGCACGGAGGAGGTCACGGGCCATCTCGGCGGGGACGACGTGCCCGCCGATCTCCACCGGCTGGTCGCCGCCGAGCAGGCTGGGGACCGCGGCGACCACGAGCAGCTGCACCTGCACGGCCGGCAGGTCCAGCTCGCCGCGGCGCAGGACAAGGTCCAGCAGGACGTCGATCATCTTCTGGCCGCGGGACCGCACCGGCTCACCGGGCACGTCGGGCAGCGAGTCGGCGTAGGCGCCGAGCACCGCGAGGACCGCCTTCGCCTCGGGCAGCGTCATGTACGCGGACAGGGTCGCCATGCCGGCCACGTCGCCGTCCGGGCGCAGGTGGACGTCGCGCTTCCGCAGCGCCTTCTCGAGCTTGCGCGCCGCCGCCCGGGCGTCCCGGGCGAGGACGACCCGGCGGGTCTTGTCGCCCAGCTGGGCCGGGGTGGTGACCCGGCCCGGCCGGTCCATCCAGGTGAGCAGCTCGGACTCGATGGCCGCCCGCTTCTCGTCGTCCTCGACCGGGGCCACGTGGTCCAGCAGCGGACCGAGGTGGCCGACGTGCAGCAGCCCGGACTCCAGTGCCGCCAGCGTGCCGGGCAGCCGGTGCGCCAGGGTCAGCGAGCGGATCAGCAGGTTCTCCGCGGTGCGCGAGGAGATCGACAGCGCCACCACGAGCTCCTGCGCCGCCCACTCCGACACCTCGGCCAGCACCTCCGGCCGGGCTGCGCGCCGCGCCGCCGACATCGCTCCCCGCTCGCCCGGCTGCCGGTCGGCGGAGGACGGCCGGCTCGCGGCGAACTCCGCGACCGCACGGGCCTGCGCCGCAGTCTGCCGCGCGATCTCCCGGGCGGCGGCCTGCACGACACCGAGTGGACCCGATGCCCAGCCGACGGTGGGCGGGCAGGCGGTGGTTGGAACCCCGAGGGTGCCGACCGCCGTCATGGATCGATCATACGTTCGAACGACGGGGGTCGCAACATCGAAACTGCAGGTCGAGAGGGGCCTCCACCGGCAGTCGACCCACCCGTGCGAACCGGACGGTTCGGCGGGGGGCCGCTCGGCACGGGCGGCCGGTGGCCGCCCGT
>NZ_JBJNRJ010000084.1:0-15369 GCF_046233715.1 Trujillonella humicola
GTCCTGAGCTGGTCCTTCTGGCGCCGCAGACACCAGGCCCGGGCCCGCCGCTGTCACTACGTTCGAAGGGGTGCAGCCGACGAAGTGCGGCTGTAGTACTAGGGCGTGCGCGGAGTGCGACGGGCGAGGTTTCCTCGCTCGTCGCACTCCGCCCTGGCAGGAGGACCGCCATGACCGTCGCCGATCTGGCCGCGGAGCTGTCCCGGTCGCGCCAGCCGTTCGTGCAGGCGACCGTCGTCCGGGCGCAGAAGCCGGCCAGCGCGCACGCCGGCGACACCGCGCTGGTGCGGGCCGACGGCCGCATCGACGGTTTCGTGGGCGGCACCTGCGCGGAGAGCTCGGTGCGCGAGTACGGGCTGATGACCCTGTCGACCCACGAGCCGCTGCTGCTGCGCATCGTCCCCGGCGAGCAGCTGCCCCGGACGTCGGAGGAGGGAGCGGTCACCGTCGCCAACCCCTGCCTCTCGGGCGGCTCGGTCGAGATCTTCCTCGAGCCCCGGGTGCCCGCGCCCCGCCTCCTGGTGGTCGGGGACAGCCCCATCGCCCAGGCGCTGGTCGCGCTCGGCGCTCCGCTCGGGTTCGACGCGGTCGCCGCGGGGGAGGACGACGCGCCGGCCGCGGAGGACGCCGCGCTGGTGGTGGCCTCGCACGGCCGCGGCGAGGAACCGGCGCTCACCGCGGCGCTGCGGCTGGGCGTGCCCTACGTCGGGCTCGTCGCCAGCCGGATCCGCGGGGCCGCGGTGCTCGCCGCCCTCGACGTCCCCGACGACCAGCGGTCCCGGGTGCACAGCCCCGCGGGGCTGGACATCGGCGCGCGCACGGCCGCGGAGATCGCGCTCTCGGTGCTCGCCGAGATCGTGCAGGAGCGGCGGGCCGCCGAGCGCTTCTCCGCCGACCGGCCGGTCGCGGCCTCGCCGGCTGCACCGGCGCGGGCGGTGGACCCGGTGTGCGGGATGGGCGTCGCCGCCGTGGAGGCCTCGCCGCACGCGGAGGTCGGCGGGGTGACGGCGTGGTTCTGCTGCACCGGGTGCCGGGACCGGTACGTGGCCGATCCCGAGCGGTATGCCACGGCCTCCTGAGGAGCACCGGCCGGCGTCCGCCGCGGCGCGGCCGGGTGCCGAGGAGGACGTGCGGCTGCGCTTGCCGGACGTGGCCACGCTGACCGCGGCCCTGGCCGAGGTCGGGTACCTCGCCGACCCCGGCCTGGCCACGGCCATGTTCCTCGCGATCCGGCTGCCCCAGCCGCTGCTGCTCGAGGGCGAGCCCGGGGTGGGCAAGACGGAGGCGGCCAAGGCGCTGGCCCGGGTGCTCGACACCCCGCTGCACCGGCTCCAGTGCTTCGAGGGCATCGACGCCGCCGAGGCGCTGTACGAGTGGAACCACCCCCGCCAGCTGCTGGGCATCCGGCTGGCCGAGGCCGCCGGGGCGCCGCTCGCCGAGGACGACCTCTTCGGGGCCGACTACCTGCTGCGCCGGCCGCTGCTGCAGGCCATCGAGCACCCGGGGCCCCGGCCGGCGGTGCTGCTGATCGACGAGATCGACCGGGCCGACGCCGAGTTCGAGGCGTTCACCTTCGAGGTGCTGGCGGAGGCGGCGGTCACCGTGCCGGAGCTCGGCACCATCCGGGCGGTGCACCCGCCGGTCGCCGTCCTCACCTCCAACCGCACCCGCGACCTGCACGACGCGCTCACCCGCCGCTGCCTCTACCACTGGATCGACTACCCGGCGCCGGAGCGGGTGGCCGAGATCGTGCGGCGGCGGGTGCCCGGGAGCGCCGAGCCGCTGGCGGAGTCCGCCGCCGCCGCGGTGGGCCGGCTGCGCTCGCTGGACGTGGCCAAGCCGCCCGGCATCGCCGAGGTGATCGACTGGGTCGCGGCGCTCGGCCTGCTCGGGCTCACCGAGCTCGACGCCGCGGCCGTCGAGCGCACCTGGGGCACCGTGCTGAAGAACCGCGACGACCGCGAGCTCGCCGCCGCCCGCGGCGCCGCCTGGCTGGCCGGTGGCTGAGCTGCCGGCCGTCGGCGCGGGCCCGCTGGCGGTGGGGGTGACCACCGCGCTGCGCCGGGCCGGGGTGCCCGTGGCGCCGGACCGGGCCGTGGTCCTGGCCCGGGCCCTGCGGCTGGTGCCGCCGGTCGACCGCAGTGCCCTCTACTGGTCGTGCCGCGTGGCCCTGGTCACCGATCGCGCCCAGCTCCCGGTGTTCGACGCGGTGTTCGCGGCGCTGTTCGACGGGCTGCTCGACCCGGCCGACAGCCGGGGGGACCCGACCGCCCCGCCCGCCGTCGGCAGCGAGCCGCGGACCCGGCCCAGCCCGCCGGACGACCGCCCGGCCGCACCCGGCGGCCCGGGTGCCCCGACCGCCACCGGCGGCGGTGACGGGGAGGCGGACGGCGATCGGGAGGCGCTGCTGGCCGCCGCGTCGGCCGAGGAGCGGCTGCGGCACACGTCCTTCGCCGACCTGGACCCCGGCGAGGTGACACGGGTGCGCGAGCTCGTGCGCCGGCTGGTCCTGCGCACGCCGCCGCGCCGCAGCCGCCGCAACCGGCGCTCGCGCCGCGCGGGGGACGCGCTCGATCTGCGCCGCACCGTGCGGGCCGCCCAGCGCACCGGCGGCGACCCGGCCCGGCTGCTGCACGCCGTCCGGCGGACGACGCCGCGCCGGCTGGTGCTGCTGTGCGACGTCTCCGGCTCCATGGAGCCCTACACCCGGATCTTCCTGACCCTGCTGCAGGGTGCCGTGGCCGGAGCACGGGCCGAGGCGTTCGTCTTCGCCACGCGCCTCACCCGGCTGACCCGGCAGCTGGCCGGCCGCGATCCGGACGCGGCGCTGGCCCGGGCGGCGGCCGCGGCGCCGGACCGGGCCGGCGGCACCCGGCTGGCCGAGGCGGTGACCCGCTTCGTCGCCGACCACGGCCGGCGCGGCCTGGCCCGCGGCGCCGTCGTCGTCGTGCTCTCCGACGGCTGGGCGCAGGACGATCCCGACGACGTCGCCGAGGCGATGCGGCGGCTGCGCCGCCTGGCGCACCGCATCGTCTGGGTCAACCCGCGCAAGGCCGCCCCCGGGTACGCCCCGCTGGTCGGGGGGATGGCGGCGGCCCTGCCGTTCTGCGACGCCTTCGTCAGCGGTCACGACCTCGCCGCGCTCGAGGACGTCGTGGCCGCGGTGGCCGGGCCGCCCGGCTGCTGACGCCCGGGATCAGGCGAGCACGCTGCCGGCCGGGACCCCGCCGGGGACCCCGCGGGCCAGCTCGTCGTCGCGGCGCGAGCCCTTCCACTCGACCATGAGCAGCGAGGCGTCGTCGCTGGTGCGGCCGCCGCGGCCGGTGAGCAGCGCACGGGAGAGCAGGCGCACCGACTCGGCCGGCGGCAGCCGGTCGAGGGCGTTGTCCTCGACGAACTGCCGCAGCCGCTGCTCGCCGAACTGGTCGCCGCCGGCGACCCGCTCCTCCACCACGCCGTCGGTGAAGAACAGCAACCGGTCCCCGGGCCGCAGCTGCGTGGCGTGCACGTGGGGACGGGCGTGCCCGAAGCCGACCGGCCGGGTGACGGGGCCGCTCAGCTCGGCGACCACCCGGCCGCCGCGGATCAGCAGCCCGTCGGGGTGGCCGGCGTTGATCCAGGTCAGGACGCCGGTCACGGTGTCGAGCCGGCCGATCATGGCGGTGGCGAAGCGGCCCGGGAAGGACGCGCCCATGACCTCGTCCATGGCCGCGTACATCTCCGGCAGCGCGCTGCCGTTGAGCCGGCCGTGCCGGTAGGCGGCGATGAGCACGGTGGCCATCGTGGCCGCCTCGACGCCGTGCCCCATGGCGTCGAAGACGGCCAGGTGCAGCGTGCGGTCGTCCAGGGAGTAGTCGAAGCTGTCGCCGCCGACGTCGTAGGCCGGCTCCAGCGCGCCCGCGAGCGCGATGTCGGGCGTGGTCATGACCAGCGGCGGCAGCATCTGCCACTGCAGGTGGGCCGACAGGCTCATCGGGGTGGTCATGCGGGTGCGGGTGAACGTGTCGGTGTAGCCCGACTTGGTGACGACCAGGTCCGCGGTCAGCCCGGCGATGCGCTGGGCGAGCCGCCGGTCGTTGTCGTCGACCTCCGGCAGCGTGAGGGCGAGCACGCCCACCCGGTCCGAGCCGTCGAGCATCGGGACGAACAGGCGCACCGAGCCGTCGGCCTGCGGCACCTCGCAGCGCTGGTCGGTGCGGAACGCCGTCCCCGCGGGGCTGTCGTCGATCGGCTCGGGGCGGCCGACGAGACCGGGGCCCTGCAGCGGCCGCAGGTGCGCGTGCTCGAAGTCCTGCAGGTAGATGGCGACGTCGCGGCCGCCCATCTCGGCGACCTCCTGGGCGACGAGCGGTCCCACCAGGCGCGGCGGCATGAGGTGCGCGCGGTCGAGCAGCGAGCCGAGCAGCCGTTCGCCCAGGCTCTCGCCCCGCGGTCTCCCGTCGGGGTCGGCGAAGCCCAGCCCCGCCAGCTCGTCGTCCGCCGGACGTCGGAGCTGCCTGCCCGCGTGCGCGTCCTGCTGCGTCATCCTTGCCCATCTGGTCGGCCCGCGACGACCGCGGCGCACCGACCCTTCCCCACGCGGGCGGCGAGGACAAGGTGCCCCGGCCGGTCCGCTCCGGCGCGGCCGCGGGCCCGGACGGGCCCGGGGTCGCCCGCGGGGGCGACGGCGTGCGCCGGGCGCCGCAGCGGTGGCGGCCGGCCCGCGGGGTGGTTGGCTGGACCCCTCGCTGATCAGAAGGGGTGCGCGATGTCGATCCTGTCCAGCCTCGCGGAGGCGCTGGCGTCCGGTTCGGTCGAGGTCGTCGACCTCACCGCGCCGCTGTCGTCGGAGACGCCGGTCATCCAGCTGCCGCCGCAGTTCGCGCAGACGGGCCGGTTCGAGCTGCAGGAACTCAGCCGGTACGACGACCGGGGGCCGGCCTGGTACTGGAACGACTTCCGCACCGGCGAGCACACGGGCACCCACTTCGACGCGCCCAACCACTGGGTGACCGGCCGGGACGGCGACGACGTCGCCTCGGTGCCCGCCCGCCGGCTGATCGCCCCCGCCGCCGTCCTGGACTTCTCCGCCCAGGCGGCCGAGGACCCCGACTTCCTGCTCGAGGTCGAGCACGTGCGGGCCTGGGAGGCCGAGCACGGGCCGCTGCCGCAGGGTGGCTGGCTGCTGTACCGCACCGGCTGGGACGCGCGCTCGACCTCGCAGGAGAAGTTCCTCAACGCCGACGAGACCGGGCCGCACACGCCCGGCATCTCGCCCGCGTGCGCCCGCTGGCTGGCCGAGGAGGCGCCGGTCGTCGGGCTGGGCGTGGAGACGGTGGGGACCGACGCGGGGGCCGCGCACTCCTTCGACCCGCCTTTCCCCTGCCACGCGGCGCTCATGGGCAGCGACAAGTACGGGCTGACCCAGCTGCAGAACCTCGACCGGCTCCCGCCGACCGGGGCGCTGCTGGTGGCCGGGCCGCTGCCGATCGTGTCGGGCTCCGGCTCGCCCGCACGGGTCCTGGCGCTGGTCGAGCGCTGATGACGGTCGCGCGGGCGGTCGGGGAGACGCTGGTCCGCTGCGGCGTCGGCACCGTCGTCGGGGTCGTGGGCTCGGGCAACTTCCACGTGACCAACGCGATGATCGCCGCCGGTGCCCGCTACGTCGCCGCCCGGCACGAGGGCGGCGCGGCCACGATCGCCGACGCGTACGCGCGGACCAGCGGGCGGACGGCGGCGCTCAGCCTGCACCAGGGCTGCGGCCTCACCAACGCGCTCACCGGCATCACCGAGGCGGCGAAGAGCCGCACCCCGCTGGTAGTGGTGACGGCGGAGGCGACCTCCCCGCGGTCGAACTTCGCCGTCGACCAGGCCGCGCTGGCCGAGGCGGTCGGCGCGGTCCCCGTGCGGGTGACCTCGGCCGCGCGGGCGCGCGAGGTCGCCGCCGGGGCGGTCGCCACGGCGCGGGACGAGCGGCGGGTCGTCGTCCTCAACCTGCCGCTGGACGTGCAGGCCGAGGCGGCGCCCGGTGGGGACGCGCCGGCGCCGCCGGCGGCGCCGGCGCCCCCGCCGCCGGACCCCGCGGAGGTGGCCCGGCTGGCCGGGGCGCTGCGGTCGGCGCGGCGGCCGGTGTTCGTCGCCGGCCGCGGCGCCCGCGGGTACCGGACCGAGCTGGCCGCGCTGGCCGACCGGTGCGGCGCGCTGCTCGCCACGTCCGCGGTGGCCCGGGGGCTGTTCCGCGGCGAGCCGTGGGACCTCGACGTCTCCGGCGGCTTCGCCACCCCGCTCGCCGCGGAGCTCATCTCCGGTGCGGACCTGGTCGTCGGCTGGGGCTGCGCGCTGAACATGTGGACGATGCGGCACGGGCGGCTGATCGCCGACGGCGCCGTCGTCGCCCAGGTGGACCTGGAGGCGGCGGCGCTCGGGGCGCAGCGCGCCATCGACGTCGGGGTCGTGGGCGACGTCGGGGAGGTGGCCCGGGCCGTCGCCGGCGCGCTCGGGGACCCGGTGCCCGGCTACCGGACCGACGAGGTGCGCGCCGCGCTCGCCGTGCGGAGGCGCTGGCGGGACGAGCCGTACGACGACGCCGGCGGCAGCGGCCGGATCGACCCGCGGACCCTGACGATCGCGCTGGACGACCTGCTGCCGGCCGAGCGGGTCGTGGCCGTCGACTCCGGCAACTTCATGGGCTACCCGAGCACGTTCCTCGACGTCCCCGACGAGCACGGGTCCTGCTTCACCCAGGCGTTCCAGTCCGTGGGTCTGGGGCTGGCCACGGCGATCGGCGCGGCGCTCGCCCGGCCCGACCGGCTGCCGGTGGCCGCGCTGGGGGACGGCGGGGCGCTCATGGGCGCCTCCGAGCTGGAGACGGTCGTCCGGCTGGGGCTGCCGATGGTCGTCGTGGTGTACGACGACGCCGGCTACGGCGCGGAGGTGCACCACTTCGGCCCGGACGGCCACCCGCTGGACACGGTCCGGTTCCCGGAGACCGACTTCGCGGCCATCGCCCGCGGCCACGGGTTCGCCGCGGTGACCGTGCGGGACGCGGGCGACCTGGCGCCGGTGGGTGAGTGGCTGGCCGGGGATCGCGCGGCGCCGCTGCTCGTGGACGCGAAGGTGGCCCGCGACCAGCCGTCGTGGTGGCTGGAGGAGGCGTTCCGCGGGCACTGACCCGTGCCGGCCGTCGCACCCGCGTGGCATCATCGAACGCACGTTCGACTCCCGCCCCGGAGGTGCCGATGACCACCGTCGCGTCCGCCCACCTGCCCGCCGGGGAGACGGTCCTGACGACCGACGTCGTCGGCACGGACTTCGGCCTCCCGCTGGTGCAGCCCGCGCGGGCGCGGCGGGGGAGCCGGGCCAGAGTGGTGCGCGGGCGCTGCCGGGCGCGCGGTGGCGTGGTCGTGTGGTTCACCGACGGCACCAAGAGCCCGCCGCTGCACGGGCGCACCGTGTGGACCGTGGCCGACGACGGTGCGGATCCGGAGGCGCCCGGGCTGTGGTGAGGAGGGTCGACAGGTCGCGCACAACGCGTCTTCGGGTCAGGCTGTGGCCGTGAGGATCCTGGTGACCGGCGCGTCGGGGTTCGTGGGCAGCCGGCTGGCCACCGCGCTGGCCGAGGCCGGGCACGACGTCCGGGCGATGACCCGGCGGCCGGAGCGGTACGAGGGAGCCGGCACCCCGGTCGCCGGCGACGTCGGCGACGAGGCGTCGTTGCGGGCGGCGCTGGACGGCTGCCAGGCGGCCTACTACCTGGTGCACTCCCTCGGGGACGCGGACTTCGAGCGCAAGGACGCCGACGCCGCCCGGGCCTTCGCCCGCGCCGCCGCCGCGGCCGGGGTGGGCCGGATGGTCTACCTCGGCGGGCTCGGCCGGGACGGTGACGACCTGTCCCGGCACCTGCGCAGCCGGCGCGAGGTCGAGCGGCTGCTGGGCAGCACCGGCGTGCCGGTGACGGTGATCCGCGCGGGCATCGTGGTCGGCCACGGTGGGGTGTCGTGGGAGATGACCCGCCAGCTGGTGGCGCACCTGCCGGCGATGGTCACCCCGCGCTGGGTGAGCACCCGCACCCAGCCGATCGCCGTCGCCGACGTCGTCCGGTACCTGGTCGGCGTCCTGGAGGCGCCGGAGGCCGAGGGGCGCGTGTTCGAGGTGGGCGGGCCGGAGGTGCTCACCTACCTGCAGATGCTGACCCGGGTCGCCGAGATCCAGAACCGGCACATGTTCGTCGTCCCGGTGCCGCTGCTCAGCCCCCGGCTGTCCTCGCGCTGGCTGGCCCTGGTCACCGACGTCGACCTGACCACCGGCCGCTCGCTCATCGACTCCATGACCAACGAGGTGGTCGTCACCGACGACGCCATCCGTTCGGTCGTCCCCTTCGACGTGATGGACTACGACGAGATGGTCATGACCGCCCTGGTCGAACGGGCGCGGGAACGCCGGCAGCAGCAGGCCGGCGAGCGCCGCGGCGGGTGGCTGAGCCGGGGGGCGCGGCGGTGAGCCGGTTGCGGGCCCGGGCCCTGCGCGCGGCCGGGCCGCTGCTGCGCAGCGTCCCGCGCGACCACTGGCAGTCCGCGGCGGACTTCCGGCGCCGCCGCCGGGTCACCGGCGCCGTGGCGGTGACCGGGGCGTCGCTGCTCGGGTTGTCGCTGTCGACGCCGCCGGGCTCGCCGCGGTTCTACGGGCTCAGCCTCGGGGTCGCGGCCACCTGGGTGGCCGGGGGGCTGGCGTCGGGGCCGCTGCACCTGGGCCGGATGTTCGGCCGGGGGGACCGGCTGCGCCGGCCCGTGACGACACCGGTGGTCTCGGGTGTCGGCGCCTTCGGCGCCTTCTACGCCGCGGCCCTGGTCGCCCGTCGCATCCCGGTGCTGGACCGGGCGATCGGCTCGGTCCTCAGCTACGCCGACCAGGGGTCGGCGCCGCTGGTGCTCACGACCACGCTGGCCAACGGGGTCGCCGAGGAGGTGTTCTTCCGCGGCGCGCTGTACGCGGCGGCTGCGCGGCGGCCGGTCCTGGTGTCGACCGCGGTGTACGGGCTGGCCACCACGGCGACCCGCAACCCCGCGCTGGTGCTGGCCAGCGTCCCGATGGGCCTGCTGTTCGCCCAGCAGCGCCGGGTCACCGGCGGGATCCAGGCGCCGGTGCTCACGCACGTGGTGTGGTCGTCGCTGATGCTGCGGTACCTGCCCCCGCTGTTCGCCGACCGGCTGGCGGTGGAGCGCTCGCCCCTGCGCGGGTGAGACCCGGGGATCCGGCCGGCCGACCGGACCCCCGGGCGGTCATCGGCGGCGCCGGACCAGGACGGCCACCAGCACCGCTGCGACGCCGACCGCGGCGAGCAGGCGTCGCCCGCGCCCGGCGGCGACCACCACCGCGGCGGCGCCGGGCCGGACCAGCCGGGTGCCCAGCAGCAGCCCCCCGGCGGCCGAGTCGACGCCGGCGCCGGCGACGGCCACCGGCCGCGTGGGCGACTCCAGGTGCGCGGTGATCCCGCGCGCGGCCAGGGCCTCGGCGAGGCCGCCGAGGTCCCGGCGGCCGGGGGCCACCCCGCTGCGCGCGGTGGCGGCCTCCCGCACCCGGGTGACGAAGGTGCCGACGTCGTCGGCGACGATCCGGACCTGCGTGCCCTCGGCGTGCACCTGCACGCCGACCCCGTCCACGTCCAGCGACAGCTCGCCGGACAGGTGCAGGGGGCCGAGCGGGTCGGTCATCCCCGGGCGGCGTTCTCGGCGGTCGTGATGCGCAGGGTGCCGTTGAGCCGCCACACCGCTCGCGGCGCCTCCGGACCGGTCTCGCGCGGCACCTCGACCACCATGTCCACGAACTCGTAGTTGATCGCGGCGCCCTTGCCGGTCAGGTAGGCCCACATCTCCTTGCCGAGGTCGGCGAAGCTGGTGGTCTCGTGGCTCTTGATGTCCCGCGAGCCGGTCGCGGCGTCCTGGCTGGTCATGCTCATGGCTCGGTCTCTCCTCGCACGTCGGGGTGGCCGCCGGCACGCGCCGACGCCGGTGTCGCGCTACCCGGTCGTGCGGCACCCGAACCCGACGGCGCGCCGCCGTCACAGCAGGGACAGGTCCAGCTGCTCGGACAGCAGGTGCAGGGCGGCCCGGCCGGCCCGCGAGTTGCCCTTGTCGTCCAGCGGCGGGGACCACGCGCAGATGCCGAAGCGCCCGGGCACGTCGCCCATGACCGCCCCGGCCACCCCGCTCTTGCAGGGGAAGCCCAGGTCGTAGGCGAACTGCCCCGCCGCGTCGTAGGTGCCGCAGGTCAGCATCAGCGCGTTGACCCGCCGGGCGAGGGGCTCGGAGAGCACCGGGGTGCCCGTGCGCGGGTCCACCCCGTCGTTGGCGAGCCAGCGCGCGGCGCGGGCCAGCGTCCGGGTGGTCACGGTGAGCGAGCACAGCCGCAGGTAGAGGTCGACGACCTCGTCCACGGGGTGGTGGACGTTGCCGAACGAGTGCATGAGGTGGCCGATGGCCCGGTTGAGCGAGCTGCTCTCCCGCTCGGCGTCCAGTGCGGTGCCGTCCACCCTGGCCTCCTCGCCGGTCAGGTCGGCGAGGAGCCCCGCCACGGCGCCGAACGGGTCGTCGGCGGCGGCCAGGAGGACGTCGCAGACGACCAGGGCCCCGGCGTTGATGAACGGGTTGCGCGGCAGGCCCTTCTCGTGCTCCAGCTGGATCAGGGAGTTGAACGGGTCGCCGGAGGGCTCGCGGCCCACCCGCTCGAACAGGTCCTCGCCCACGAGCTGCAGCGCCGCGGTGAGCGCGAAGACCTTCACCACGCTCTGCACCGCGAAGCCGACGTCGGCGTCGCCGCTGACGGACTCCTCCCCGTGCAGGTCCGACAGCGCGAGGGCGAAGCGGGTCTCCTCGGCCGACGGCAGCTCCTCAGGCTGGTCCTCGACCTCGCCCTCCGCGGCGAGGTGCCGGGTCCGGTCGACGATCGCGGCGAGGGTCTGCTCGAGGTCGGTCGGCGCGCCGGTCGGAGCATCGGAGGCAGCATCGGAGGCGGGAGGAGAGGCAGGGGACGAGGAGGGCATGCCGCCTCGCTACCCGTCGCCCCGGCACGGACACGCCGGGCGGCGCGGGGCTCAGCTGAAGCGGGCGGGGACGATCCGGCCGCCCACGGGGCGGGCGTGGTGGGACCGGTGCAGGTCGCGGACGACGAAGGAGCGCACGACGAAGCGCTGGTGGCCGTCGTACCGGGGCCGGAACGCCGACCGGCCGTGGACGGCGCGGCGGTTGTCCAGCAGCAGGAGGTCGCCCGGGGCGAGGACGTGCTCGCGCCGGTGCGCGCAGTAGAGGTCGATGAGCTCACCGAGCAGCTCCTGCGCCTCCGGGGTGACGCCGCGCTGCAGGTCCTGGTCGAACCGGAACGTCGGGTCGTCGTCGGGACCGGTGAGGACGGGGAAGGGGCCGCGCACGTCGCCGTCGACGAACGCGTCTCCGCGCAGGCGGAAGCTCTCGTCCACCTCGAAGGTCCACAGCGGCCGGCGCAGGAGCTCCTCCTGCGCCCGGGTGAGGTGGGGCAGCAGGTCGGTGGCGGGGAAGACGTAGGTGGCCGCCGCCGGGTCGCCGCGCAGGCACAGCAGGGAGACGACGTCGGGCGCCAGCGCGCTGAAGCTCTGCTCGGTGTGCGCCTCGAGGACCACGCGCGAGCTCAGCGACGTCTGGGTGTCGGCCATCGTGGGGGAGGGGACCATGTCCTGGAACAGGCGCCCGCCCGCCTCGGCCTCGTACCCGATCATCTGCCCCAGGCAGCTGTTCACGACCGCCTGGACGCGGGCGGCCTCGGTGGTCTCCCCGACGTGGGAGCGGTTGTCCTGCGGGGTCGGGGGCACGTCGCGGACCGGCAGCCCGTGCAGCACGAGGATCCCGCTGGCGCTGCCGTGCAGGTCGAAGCAGTGCAGGACGTCCCACAGCGGCTCGGGGACGCGGCGCGCCGCGCGGGTGGCCTGCTCGGCGAAGCCGGCCGGATCGGTGGCCGGGTCGGCGGTGACCGTCGCCGCCAGCTCCACGAGCCCGGAGATCTCGTCGGGCGTGAGCGCGCGGCTGTCGGGGGCCACCGTTCGGCGGGTCATCGGGTCCTCCGCATCTGTTCCGGTCACCGCAGACGGTATCCGCAGGACGCCGCCGGCAGGGGTGCGCCGAGCCGGTGGTCCCCCGGCAGGGGGGCTGCGACGGCTGGCAGGGTGGACGGCATGGTCGATCCCGCCCCCCTCGTCGTGGTCACCGGTGCCAACGGGCTGGTGGGCCGCGCCGTGTGCCGGGCGCTCGCTGCACGGTCCGCGCGGGTCCGCGCCGTCGTCCGCCGGCCCGGGACCGCACCGGCCCTGCCCGGCGTCACCGAGCACGTCGGCGACCCGGCCGACGCCGCCTGCACCCGGTCGGTGGTCGAGGGCGCCGACGCGGTGGTCACGACGGTCCACCCGATGGGCTCGCCGCGGGAGGAGCAGCACCGCGTGGGCGTCGCGGGGACGGCGGCACTGGCCCGGGCCGCCCGGGACGCCGGTGTGGCCCGGCTGGTGCACCTCTCCACGGCCGGCGTCCACGAACGCGGGCCCGGCGTCGGCGACGTCGCCGAGGACGGCGCGCTGCTGCCCCACGGCAGCGGCGACTACCCGGACACCAAGAAGGCGGCCGAGAGAGCCCTCGCGGAGGTCGGCGGCCTGACGACCGTGCTCGTCCGGCCGCCGGCGATCCTGGGCGCCGGCGACACCTCGGTGTGGAACACGCTGCGCCCCCGGGCGCTGCGCGACGGCCGGCGCCGGGAGAACCCGGCGCGCAGCTGGCCCTGGGTGCACGTGGACGACCTGGCGGCGCTGGTCGCCGGGGTGGCGGCCGGCGCGGTCGCGACCGCGGACGACCCCCGGCGCGGCCCCGTCGCCGGCGGCACGACGGCGGTGCTCGTGGCGGGCGAGCCGGCCACCTGGGGCGACTACCTGGGCACGGTCTGCGGCGCGCTGGGCGTCGAGCCGGAGTGGACCGACGAGCCGGTCTGGACCGGGCGGCTGCGCACCGACCGCGCGCGTGGCTGGGGCTGGTCGCCGCGCGTCCCCCTCGCGCAGGCCCTCGACGAGCTGCGGCGCGGACTGGCGCCGCGCGGCTGACGACGGCCGGGTGTCCGGCGCGCCCGGGCGGTGGGAGCATCCGGCCATGACCGGCACACCGCCTCGCCGCAGCGGGACGGAGGAGCCGGCGTCGCCGGCGCTGCGGATGGGGACGCCGCAGGCCCGCTGGGTGCTGCTGGCGACGGTGCTGGGATCGAGCCTGGCGATGCTCGACGCGACGGTGGTCAACGTCGCCCTCGAGCGGATCGGCACCGACCTGGGCGCCGGTTTCTCCGGGCTGCAGTGGACCGTCAACGCCTACACGCTGACCCTGGCCTCGCTCATCCTGCTCGGCGGGTCGCTGAGCGACCGGTTCGGCCGTCGCCGGGTGTTCGTCGTCGGGGTCTGCTGGTTCGCCGCCGCGTCGCTGCTGTGCGGGCTGGCCTGGGACGTCGAGACCCTGATCGCGGCGCGGGCGCTGCAGGGGGTCGGCGGCGCGCTGATGACCCCGGGGAGCCTCGCGATCATCTCGGCGTCCTTCGCCGGCGCCGACCGCGCGGCCGCGGTGGGGGCGTGGTCCGGGCTGGGCGGGGTCGCCGGTGCGGTCGGCCCCTTCCTGGGCGGGTGGCTGGTCCAGTGGAACTGGCGCGCGGTCTTCCTGCTCAACCTGCCGCTGGCGCTGCTCGTCGTCCTCGTCGCCACGCGCCACGTCCCCGAGAGCCGCGACCCCGAGGCCGCGCCGCACCTGGACCTGACCGGCACCGCCCTGGTCACGCTGGCCCTCGGCGCGCTGACGTACGCGCTGACGGCGGCCGGAGGGGATGCCGGCCCGGTCGCGGTGGGGTCCGTCGCGGCCGTCGGCGTCCTGTCGCTGCTGCTCTTCGTCCGGGTGGAGCTCCGCTCGCCACACCCCCTGGTCCCGCCGGTGCTGTTCGGCGACCGCCGGTTCACCGCGGCGACCCTCACCACCCTGCTCGTGTACGCCGCCCTCGGCGCGGTGTTCGTGCTGCTGGTGCTGCACCTGCAGGTGGTGGCCGGGTTCAGCCCGCTGCTGGCCGGCACCGCGCTGCTGCCGGTGACCGTGCTGATGCTGCTGTTCTCCGCGCGCGTCGGTGCGCTCGCCCAGCGGATCGGCCCGCGCCCCCTCCTGACCGCCGGGCCGCTGGTCGCCGCGGGCGGGGTGCTGCTCATGCTGCGGATCGGGCCGGACGCCTCCTACGCAGCCGACGTGCTGCCGGCCACCGTCGTGTTCGGGGCCGGGCTGACGCTGCTGGTCGCGCCGCTGACCGCGACCGTGCTGGCCTCGGCCGAGGACCGCTACGCGGGGGTCGCCTCGGGGGTCAACAACGCCGTGGCCCGGGCGGCGGGTCTGCTGGCGGTCGCCGTCGTCCCGGTCGTGGCCGGGATCGGCGGGGACGACTACACCGACCCGTCGGCCTTCGCCGACGGGTTCCGCGTGGCCGTGCTCGTCCTCGCCGGGCTGCTCGTGGCGGGGGCGGCGGTGTCGGCGGCCCTGATCGGCGGCCGGGAGCTGACGGCGCCCCGGCCCGCGCCCGGGCGCATCGCGGTCGAGGAGTGCCTGCACTGCGGCGTGACCGGCCCGCAGGTCCACCCGGCGACCGGGACGGCCGGCCCCCGCGGCCCCGGCGGCTGAGGGCCCCGGGGCCGAGGGGTGGGGGTGCCCCCTGCCCCCGGTCAGGGCCGGGTCCCGGGTCTTCCCGGATGTGCCGGTGGCGGTCGCACCGGGAGCCTGGGCCCATGGCAGCGACGGCCCCGACCACCCGGCCCGCGGACGGCGGCCCCGCTCCGCGACCACGCCTGGTCGGCTGGCTGGCCGGCGACCTGCCGTCGGCGCAGCTGGTGCGGTTCGCGCTCGTCGGGGGATCGGCCAACCTGGTCTACGCCGGCCTGTTCCTCGTGCTGGCCGGGCTGGGGGAGCAGCGGGCCAACCTGGTCGGTGTGCTGGTCTCCACCGCGCTGGCCAACGAGCTGCACCGCCGGCTGAGCTTCCGGGCCGGCGACCGGGTCGGGTGGGCGACGGCCCAGTGGACCGGGGGCGGGCTGGCCGTCGTCGGGCTGGGGACGTCCGGCGTCACGCTCGCCGCGCTGGCGGCGGGGCCCGCCCCGGCCGATCCCCTCGTGTCGGTGCTCGCCGTGTGCGCGGTCAGCGGCGCCGTCGGGCTGGCCCGCTTCGCCGGTCTGCGCTGGGTGCTCGTCGTCCGCCCGGGCCGGAGGCCTCCGGCGCTAGTGGTCCCCGTCGTTGAAACATCGGGGGTCTGAGATCCAGGCGGTGGGGTCGTTGAGGTAGAGGCCGCAGGCGCAGTCGAGGGCTTCTTCGGCGG
>NZ_JBJNRJ010000085.1:0-14500 GCF_046233715.1 Trujillonella humicola
TACGGCTACCTCAACGTCGGGGTCGTGGAGCACGGGCCGCCCGACCTGCTCGGGCGCACGGTCTTCTGCCTGTTCCCGCACCAGACCGCCTACGTCGTGGGGGGGGGGGGGGGGGGGGGGGGCGCCGCCCGCCCCCCCCCCCCCCCCGCCCCGACTCCGCCGGCAAGGTCGCCACGCCGGGCCGACGGCCGACGGCCGCCGGGGATCTCAGACGTCGGTGATGCGGACGCCGGCGTGGGCCTTGTAGCGCCGGTTGACCGAGACGAGGTTGATGGTCAGCGCCTCGACCTGGGCGGCGTTGCGCAGGCGGCCGGCGTAGATGCCGCGCATGCCCGGCAGCCGGCCGGCCAGCGCCTGGACCAGGTCCGTCGAGGCGCGGTCGTCGCCGACCACCATCACGTCGCCGTCCAGGGTGGGCCGGGACAGGTCCTCTAGCAGGACGGCGGACAGGTGGTGGAACGCCCCGACCACGTGCGAGTCCGGCAGCAGCCCGGCCGCCTGCTGGGCGACCGACCCCTCCGGCACCTCGAGCACGTAGGCGCCCAGCTCGTCGAAGCCCATCGGCACCACGCAGTCGACGACGACCTTGCCCGCCAGCGGCTCGGCCAGCTCGGCGAGCGTCGCGGCGTGCCCGGCGAACGGCACGGCGACGATCACCAGGTCCGCGGCGCCGGCGACGTCGGCGTTCGCACCGCCCTGCACCGAGGCCTCCAGGCCGCCCGCGGTCGAGGCGCGCTCGGCGACCTGGCCGGCCACCTCCGCGGCGCGGTCGCCGTCGCGCGATCCGAGGAGCACCCGCTGCCCCGCGGCGGCCAGCCGGACGGCCAGCCCTCGCCCCTGCGGTCCGGTGCCCCCGAGCACCCCGACGACCAAGTCCTCCACGGCGCGTCCGTCCGACACGGTGCCTCCTCGCGGGCCCGGGACCTCCGGCGCCCACGGTCGATCATGCCGCCCGCGTCCGGCCGGTCGTCAGTCGCCCTTCCACTCCTGGTCCTCCTCGGTCAGCCGCTCCTCGCGCTCGGCGACCGACTGCAGCGCGTGCTCGGCCTCCTCGCGGGTCGCGTACGGGCCGAGGCGGTGGCGCTCGGCGCAGCCGTCGCGGTCCTCGACGGTGTGGTGCTTCAGGCAGAAGAACCACGGGCCCTGGGCCATGGGACACCTCCCGGTCGTGGCCCCCGGCGGGGCCTTCCCCTGCAACGGACCGTAGGACCTCAGCCCTTCCCCCGCCGGTCGTCCACCGGGCCGGGCCGGTGCCCGGTGTAGTCCCACAGCGACACCAGCCCGATGCCGAGGCGGACCCGCAGGTCCTCGGTCAGCTCGACGGACTCGTCGAGCGCGGTGGCCTCCTCGGAGTCCGGGCCGAACGCCGCCGCCATCTCCGCCCGGTGCGCGGCGGTGTCGCGCAGCACGTAGCGGTCCCCCTCGCCGGTGGTCAGCACCACCACGGTGACCCGGTCGTCGAGCACGTAGGCGTCCAGCTCGGCGTCCGGCGGGTACTCAGACATCGACCATGACCTGGTCGTGACGGGCGTAGAACGCGGTCATCTCCTCCGGGCCCGGCCGCCGTCCGCTGCGCCGCAGCTCGGCCAGCTCGGCGAAGAAGGCCTCCCGGGCGACGCCCGGCGTGAACAGGATGAGGAAGGTGGCCGGCTCGCCGGAGTCGTTGCGGAAGCCGTGCACGCCGCCCTCGTGGGCGAGCGCGAAGTCCCCGGCCCGGCAGGCCTGCCAGCGGTCGCCTGCGTACAGGGTGAGTTCTCCGGAGACGACGTAGAAGGACTCGGAGAACGTCCGGTGGTAGTGCGGCTCGGCGCCGCCGCTGTGCGCGGCCAGCCGGTACTCCACCAGCCCGAAGCGGCCGGCGGTGACCGTGCCCGGCGCGACCATGCGCAGGGCCGACGGGCCGGCCCCGCGCAGGGGGTGGTCGGCGAGGGTGCGGACGTCGACGAGGGAGGGGTCCAGGTGCGTCACCCGCCCAGCCTGGCCCCCGGCCGGGTGCTCTGCCCACCCTCCTGGGCGTTCCGGGCGACCGCGGCGTCCCGCCGTGTCCGCACCGTGCGGCATCCTGCAGCGGTGCGAGGACGACGGGGCGCGGGGGCGTCGACCACGGTGGCACCGGGACGGGCCGAGACGCGGGTGGCGGCGCTCACGGTGGCCGTGCTCCTGGTCTGCGGCGCGCTCCTGGGCTCGGTCAACCTGCTGGTCGACGGCGTCATCCGCGACGGCGCGCCCCGCGGGGTCTACGCGGCCACGATGGCGCTGCTGGTGGTGGTGGCGGTGCCGCTCGCGGTCTGGCAGCGCATCGACCGGTGGACGATCTTCGGCCTGGTCCTGCTCGGCGACCTCGTCTACCTCGTGGTGGCGCTGTCGATCACCGACCCGTCCCTCTACGCGACGCCGCTGATGATGCTCCTGGCCGCCTTCGTGGCGGCGTGGTTCCTCGAGGGCTGGATGCTCGGGGTGCACCTGGTCGTGACGCCGGCGGTGCTGGCCGGCGCGCTGTGGGGGACCTACGACAGCCTCACCGGCCTGGTGGTCCAGGTCTGCGTCAACGCAGCGGTGCTCGATCTCGCCGCCGCGGGCGTGTACCTGCTGCGCCGGCGCGTGCAGCGCCTGCTCGCGGCCACCCAGCAGCTGTCCCTGCGCGATCCGCTCACCGGGCTGGGCAACCGCCGTCACCTCGAGGAGCAGGCCGGTCGCATCTGGCGGCAGGCGCGCCGCGAGGGCAGCCGGGTGGTCGCGCTCGTGCTCGACCTCGACCACTTCAAGCGGCTCAACGACACGCACGGGCACGCCGCCGGGGACGCCGTCCTGCGCGCCGTCGCCGCGGCGCTGGCGGCCGGCGTCCGTCCCGCCGACGTGCTGGTCCGCCTCGGCGGCGAGGAGCTCGCGGTCCTGGGCACGGTCGGTGACGCGGCCGAGGCGAACCGGCTGGCCGAGCGCCTGCGGACCGCGGTCGCCGCCGCGCGCACCGCCGACGGGCACGCCGTCACCGCCTCGATCGGCATCGCCCTGATCCGCCCCGCCGACGGCGAGGAGGCCGCCGACGGGCTGTGGCGTCTGCTCGACGGCGCCGACGCCGCCATGTACCAGGCCAAGCAGTCCGGCCGAGACCGCGTCGCGGCAGTCCTGACCCCTCGTCCGCGCACCGCACCGCCGCGCGCGGCCCTGCCGGAGGCCGGGGCACGGGCCGGCTGAGGTTCCGGGACCACGCCGTCTGGAAGGTGCGGACGCCGGTTGTCTGTTTCCCTGTCTGCGTGGTCCTCCGCACCTCCGGGGCTGTCCTCCCGGTCGCCGACCCCGCGCGGGTGGTGCCGCTGCCGCTGCGCGAGCAGGCCGACGTCCGCGACCGGTGGCTCACCGAGCGGCTGCTCGACGTGCTGCCCGGCCTGATGGACGACGCCGGCATCGACCTGTGGCTGGTCGTGGGGCGGGAGAACGCCGAGGACCCCGTCCTGCGCACCTTCCTGCCGGCGACCTGGCTCTCGGCGCGCCGGCGCACGGTCCTCGTGCTGCACCGCAGCGACGACGGGGTCACCGCGGCGGCGGTCTCCCGCTACCCGGTCGGTCAGTTCCTGCCGGCCTGGTCGGACGAGGAGTCGCCCGGGCTGCCCTACGAGTGGGCGCAGTGGGCCGCGGTGCGCCGCTTCGTCGAGCAGGCCGACCCGCGGACCATCGGCGTCGACGTCTCCGGCTCGTTCGCGCACGCCGACGGGTTGTCGCACTCCGACCACGGCCTGCTCGTGACCGCGTTGGGGCCGTGGGCCGACCGCCTGGTGCCCGCCGAGCCGCTGGTCGTGCGCTGGCTGGAGACGCGGCTGCCCGAGGAGGTCGCCGTCCTGCGGGCCCTGACCGGCCGGCTGCAGGAGGTCGCGGGTGAGGCGTTCTCCCCCGCCGTCCTGCGTGCCGGCGAGACCACCGCCGCCGACCTCGCCTGGTGGCTGCGGCAGCGGCTGGCCGACCAGGGCCTGGCCTCCTGGTTCCACCCGGTCGTCGACGTGCAGCGGGCGGGGGTGCCGCCGGTCGCCGAGCGCGGCTCGCTGCTGCCGGCCGTGCCCTACGACGAGCCGGTGGCGCCCGGCGACCTGGTGCACTGCGATGTCGGTGCCGCCACGCTGGGACTGGCCGGCGACCTGCAGCGCACCGCCTACGTGCTGCGCCCCGGCGAGACGGCCGCACCGGCGGGCCTGGCACGCGCGTTCGCCCTGGGCACCCGGCTGCAGGACCTGACCACCGCGCACCTGCGCCCCGGCCGCAGCGGCGACGAGGTGCTCGCCGCGACCCGCGCGGCGGCCGCGGCGGAAGGCATCGACGGCGAGGTCTACTCCCACCCGATCGGCGTGCACGGCCACGGCGCCGGGCCGGCGATCGGGCTGTGGGACGAGCAGGACGGCGTCCCGGGGCCCGGCGCTGCCGTCGTGCATCCGGACACCGCCTTCGCGCTGGAGCTGTGCGTGCGCGTGCCGGTGCCGGAGTGGGGCGGTCAGTGCGTGCGGATGGGCCTGGAGGAGGACGTCGTGGTCGGCGCCGCCGGGGTGGAGTACCTCGGCGGCCGGCAGGAGGAGCTGCTGGTGGTCCCGGCAGGCTGACGGAGCCCTACTTCTTCTGCCGGCGCGCCTTGGCCGTCTCCTTGGTGTTCGCCTTCTGGATCGCCTCGACCAGTTCCTTCTTCTTCATCCTCGAGCGGCCGGAGACGTCGAGCTTCTTCGCCAGCTTCAGCAGGTGGTCCTTGGACGCGTTGGCGTCGACGCCGCCCTCGGTCCTCCTGCCGGTGCGGAGCCCGCCCGCGGCCTGGGCGTCGGAGGGGCCCTTCTTGCCGCCTTCCTTCCGCTCCCAGTGGTCGCCGACCTTCTCGTAGGCGTGCTTCACCGCCGACCACGCCGTCCGGTTCGCCCGCTCCTCGTCGCCGTAGGAGCCCATCGCGGCGTCGTACGCCTTGGTGAAGGTCCGCTGCGCCTTCCCGGGCGATCGCTGCAGCGTGCTGGGCAGCTCGCTCTTCCTCGCCTTGCCGTCCTTGGTCGTCTTGGGCATGCCCGTGCCCTACCCCGCACGGCGCGGCGCGATCACATGTCACCCGGGGAGGGGACCGACACGGCGATCCGGCCCGTGCGCTCACGCCTGGAAGCGGCTCCAGTACTCGCGCTCGGCCTCGGTGAGCGGCCGGCTCGCGTCGGTGGCGAAGTCGAACAGCACCAGCACGGCGTCGGCGCGGATCGCGACCTCGCCGCCCTGGTCGAGCTCCTGCCGGACGGTGAGCGACTTCGTGCCCAGCCGCAGCACGCGGCTGCGGACGCACAACCGTTCGCCGAGCCGGTAGCGCAGCTGGCGGAGGTAGTCGACCTCGAGCCGGGCCAGGATGATGTCGGGCTCGCGGCCGTCCGCCGCCCCGGGGCCGCCGGCGGCCATGGCCAGCCGTGCGTCCTCCAGCGGGCCGAGCGCGCGGGCGTGGTTCACGTGCCCGTACGCGTCGGCGTCGCCCCAGCGGAGCTGGACCTCGTGCTCGTGCGGCCCGCTCAGGGCAGGTCCGCCGTCTCCTCGGAGGTGCGGTGGCCGCCCTGGGCGTCGTCGGGGTCGGCGTTGACCGTCCGCTCCTCGGACTCGGCGAGGATCACCTCGGCGGCCACCTCGGCCATCCCCCGGTCGCCGTCCGCGGCGCCGGCCGACTGCTCCTCGGGGAGGAGCTGCGACCGGGTGCGGATGTTGTCCTCCGTGACGTTCCCCAGCGCCTCGGGGCCGGGCTCCTTCATCGTGACCACGTCGTCCTCCTCAGAACCGCTGCTGCTCGGTGCCCAGGCCCAGCGCCTCGGCGACCTCCTGGACGTTCGCGAACGTCTGCCCCGCGGGCAACCGCTGGAGGTCGCCGAGCACCCGGTCGGGGGCGTTGCTCTCCTGTGCCCTCGCCACGAGAGCGTCGCGGTCGGCGGGCCACACCTCCTTGCCGAGTGCTTCGGCGATCGCGGCGCGCCGCTCGATGCTGCCCTGGTCGGTGCCCGGCGAGGTCGCGGACTGGTGCGGGTCGGTCACGGGTGCTCCTCGGTCGCGGGGATGCCGGTCAGGGGTGGCGGGGCGGTGGTCCTGCGGCTCACCGCGGCGAGGGCGTCGAGTCGTCGGTGTAGCGGAGGATCGCCGCAACGGAGACGTCCTCCGGCATGGCCGGCCGCGGCACGACGACGACCCCGGCGGCCGAGGCGACAGCGGCGGCCACCAGCGCGCGGTCGGCCGGCACCGCGGTGCCGTGGGTGCCCAGGGCGTCCATGTCCCCCTGCCCCACCCCCAGCGTCGTGGGGTCCTCGCCGACGAGGAGCTGCTCGTCGTCCTGCCGGTCGGCGAGCACCAGGGTCTCCACCTGGCCCTTGCGCAGCGCCTCGACGACCGCGGCCGTGCCGGTCACGGCGAGGCCGTGGGCGCCGGCGGAGGCGATCTTCTCCACCGTCTCGGCCTGCTCGTGCGCCTCGTGCTCGGCGACGAGCTCGGCCTCCCGGCGGTCGATCGGCTCGCGGTCCGCACCGGCAGCCCGCCCGCCCTCCTCCATCGTCACGACCAGGTCGGCCCAGGCCTTGTCCGCGCGGTCGGTGAGCACCTGGCGGGCCCGCACGTCGCCGGCGACGAGGACGAAGCGCGGGTCGCGGCGCCGCGCCACGGAGGCGATCTCCTCCGCCACCTCGTCGGCGTTCTCGACCCACTTGTTCTCGACGGTGCGCATGTAGTGGTTGTGCTTCCAGCCGCCCACCTTGACCTTGCGCAGCCGGAAGTCGTCGCCCTCGATCTCCTTCTCCTCGTCGGGCTGGCCGGCGAGGGAGGCGATGGCGACGTCGGCGCCGAGCCGGTCGGCGACGACCACGACGTGCGGCACGCGCGCGGCCATCTGGGTGAGCACCGGCAGCAGGTCGGGCTGCGGCGACCAGGCGACCACGGCGTTGCGCGGGACGTCGCCGAGCACCTCGTCGAGGACGACGGACCCGTCGGCGGCGACCACCAGGGCCCGGCCGCGCAGCGTGCCGGCCTCCCCGCCCTCGATGCCCTCCAGCAGGCGGGCCCGGACCGCGTCGACCACGGTCGCCGGGGCCCCGTGCTGCTCGAGCTGCTCGGCGACCGCGCGGACCTTGAGCTCGAGCTCGGCGTCGGCGTTCTCGGTCGTGTGGGTGACGTCGGCGCAGACGGTGGCGAAGGGCCCGCCGGCGGCGAACACCGGCTGCAGGAAGGACACGTCCATGGCGGTGCGGCAACTCCTCGATCGAACCTCGTCCCGGCCCGCCGCGACGGCGCGGCGGCGGGCTGTCGTAGGAACCGGCTACCCATCGGCCTCCGCCTCACACCCGGCCGGCCCGCACCCGGCGCCGCCGGTGTCGGATGGCCGGGGCAGGGGTAGCGGGTGCGGCATGACCCAGCACGACGAGCTGCCGATCCCGGACTACGACCACCTCCAGACGGGGACGCTGGTCTTCCGCATCCGCACCCTGGACGCCGCGGGTCTCGAGACGCTGCTGGCCTACGAGCGGGGGCACGCCAACCGCATCCAGGTGGTGACCGCGATGCAGCACCGGCTCCGGGCGCTGCAGCAGGGCGCGCAGCCCTCCGGCGGGGACCCGGCCGCCACCGGCGCCGACGACCCGGTCGCCGCGGCGGCCGGCTCCAAGGTGTCCGAGGCCACCACCGGCCCGGCGATGAACCCGCCCTCCCACGGCGACCCGTCCAACCCCGCCCAGCCCCGGTCGACCGGCTGAGCCGACGAGATCTGCACTCTCGTCGCCATCAGCGGCTGATGGCGACGAGAGTGCAGATCTCGACGGGTCGCGGGGGTCAGCCGCTCATCACGTCCAGGGCGATGGGGCCGAGCAGCACGATGAACAGCGTCGGCAGGATGCAGATGATCAGCGGGAAGATCACCTTGACCGGGATCTGCATCGCCTTCTCCTCGGCCCGCTGACGGCGCTTGAGCCGCATCTCGTGGGCCTGGGTGCGGAGCACGTCGGCGATCGAGACGCCGAACGCGTCGGCCTGGACGATGGCGCGGACGAACCGCCGCAGGTCCTCGACCCCGGTGCGCTCGCCCAGCGCGAGGTAGGCGTCCCGCCGCGGCTGCCCCACGCCGATGTCCTGCAGCGTGCGCATCAGCTCCTCGGCGAGTGCGCCCCGGCCGTTGCCGGCGGCGCGGGCGAGCGCGGACTCGAAGCCCAGGCCGGCCTCCACGGCGATGGTCATCTGGTCGAGGGTGTCGGCCAGCTGCACCGCGATCTCCTGGCGACGCTCCTGCGCCCGGCTGACGAGCAGCAGGTCGGGGACGAACCAGGTGAGCACGGTCGCCGCCCCCAGGACGACGACGAACAGCGGCTGCGGCCGGGCCGTGACGACCAGCAGGCCCAGGACGGCGGCGACCGCGGTCATCAGCGGCTTGACGGCGAGGACCCGGCCGACCGGCCAGGCCGGCGGGCGCCCGGCCCCGGCCAGCAGCCGGTCGATCCGGGCGGCCGTGCCCGACGGGGTGAGCGCCTGGGCCAGCCGGCCGCCGAGGGTGCCCGGGGCGCGCTGCTCGCCGCCGGGGCCGGTGAGCGGGGCGATGCCGCGGACGAGGTTGGCGCGCGTCAGCGCGGTCGCGGCGCGCGGCCGGGAGAGGGCGGCCCACGCCGCGAGCGGCAGCGCGAGGCCCACCGCGGCGGCGCCCAGGAGCACGGGGACGGGGACGGCGGCCATCAGAACCGGATGCTCACGGTCTTCTTGAGCCACAGGGCCCCGACGACCAGCAGGAGCGCGGCCCCGGCCAGCATCGCGTAGCCCATCAGCGACCCGGTGAAGGCCCGCACGTGGTCGGGGTTGGTCATGAAGATGAACCCGCTCACGCCGAAGGGCAGGGCCATCAGCACGATCGCCGACAGCTTGCCCTCGGCGGCGAGGGCCTTGACCTGCCTGCGCAGGGCGTTGCGCTCGCGGATGGTGTTGCTGACCACGTCGAGCACCTCGGCCAGGTTGCCCCCGACCTCGCGGTGGATGGCGATGGCCTGGGCGATCCAGCGGAAGTCGTCGCTGCCCATCCGGGCGGCGACCTCGTCGAGGGCCTCGGTGAGGTCCCGGCCGACGCGCGTCTCGTTGACGATCCGGGCGAACTCCACCGACGTCGGGGCGGCGGCCTCCTGGGCGACGGAGTCCAGCGCCCGCAGGAGGCTGTGCCCGGCGCGCAGGCTGCTGGCCATCAGCTGCAGCGAGTCGTCGAGCTGGTCGGCGAAGGCCGCCTTGCGCCGGCCCGCGCGGACGCCGACCACCACCCGCACCCCGACCGGTACCGCCACGGCGAGCACGATCGCCAGGACCGGCCCGGCGAGGACCCAGCCGACCCCGCCGAGCAGGGCGGTCCCGATACCGGTCAGCAGCACGAGGTCGGGGAAGGGCAGCGCGATCCCGGCCCGCTCCAGGGCCGCGGCGCCGGCGGCCATCCGGCCGCGCCTGGCCAGCGCGCGCTCGACCGCGGCGCCGGCGGCGGCGCCGGCACCGGCGAGGACGGACGACGGCGGCGCGACGGCGGGGTCCAGCCGCTCGGGCCGCACCCGAGGCGGTCCGGCCGGGACGGCGGCGACGGCGAGGAGGACCAGCGCGCCGGCTCCGGCGAGCAGCCCGGCGACGAGCAGGACCTCGTTCACGCCCCCCACCCCCGGGCCCGGACCGGCTCGGGCATCCCGAACACCCGCGGCGAGACGGCGATGCCCAGCTCGGCGAAGCGCTCGACGAACCGCGGGCGCACCCCGGTGGGCACCGGCTTGCCGAGGAAGCGCCCGGCTGCGTCCACCCCGGCCGAGTAGTCGAACAGGAAGGCGTCCTGCAGCGTGACCGTCTCGCCCTCCATGCCCTGGATCTCGGTGACGTGGGTGACCCGGCGGGTGCCGTCGCGCAGCCGGGTGAGCTGGACGACGACGTCGACGGCGGAGGCGATCTGCTCGCGGATGGCCCGCAGCGGCAGGTCCATCCCGGCCATGAGCACGAGGGTCTCCAGGCGGGCGACGGCGTCGCGCGGGGAGTTGGCGTGCACCGTGGACAGCGACCCGTCGTGGCCGGTGTTCATCGCCTGCAGCATGTCCAGGCTCTCCCCGCCGCGGCACTCCCCCACCACGATCCGGTCGGGCCGCATGCGCAGCGAGTTGCGCACCAGGTCGCGGATGGTGATCGCGCCCTTGCCCTCGATGTTGGGCGGGCGCGACTCCAGCCGGACGACGTGGTCCTGCTGCAGCTGCAGCTCGACGGCGTCCTCGATGGTGACGATCCGCTCGCCCTCCGGGATGAAGGAGGACAGCACGTTGAGCAGCGTCGTCTTCCCGGTGCCGGTACCGCCGGAGACGATGACGTTGAGCCGCGCCTCGACGCAGGCGTGCAGGAGCTCGGCCATCTCCGGCGACAGCGTCCCGAAGCCGATCAGGTCGTCGACGGAGAACGGGTCCTTGGCGAACTTGCGGATGGTGAGGGTCGACCCGCTGAACGCCAGCGGCGGGATGATGGCGTTGACGCGGGAGCCGTCGGCCAGCCGGGCGTCGACCAGCGGTGAGGACTCGTCGATCCGCCGTCCGACCCGGGAGACGATGCGGTCGATCACCCGGCGCAGGTGCTCCTCGGAGCTGAAGCGGGCGCCGGAGCGGACCAGCCGGCCGGACTGCTCGACGTAGACCGTGTCGGGTCCGTTCACCATGATCTCGCTGACCGTCTCGTCGTCGAGCAGCCGCTGCAGCGGGCCGAGGCCGAGCACGTCGTCGGCGATCTCGGCGGTCAGCCGGGAGCGCTCGTCGGGCGACAGCGGGACCTTCTCCTCGTCGACGACGTCGTCCAGCTCGCCGAGCACCAGGGCCCGCAGCTGGTCCTCGCCGAGGCTCGGGTCGTTGATCCGGGAGCCCATCCGCTCGAACAGCGCCTTGGAGACCCGCTCCTTGAGCCGGGCGAGGGCGTCGGCGGGCGGGGCCGCGGGCACCGGGGCCAGCGGCCGCGGGACCGGCCGGGGCGGGGGCACGGCGGCGGGCGGCGTGCCGTGCGCGGTGGGGGCTGTCTCGACCGGGGCGGCGTGCCGGCCGGCCGCGGCGAGGCGGGAGGCGAGGTCCATCAGGGCGTCCTGTGCGGGTGCGGGGTGGTCACGAGGCGGCCCGGTGCTTGGCCCGGTACCGGCTGTGGCGGACGATCGGGGTGGCGGCGAAGCGGGCGACCAGGCGCCGCAGCTCCTTGGTCATCGGGTCGCGCCGGCCGCTCTGCAGCAGCGGCACGCCCTCGTTCGTGGAGACCGGGACGGCGGCGGACCGGGGCAGGACGACGTCCACGCCCGTGCCGATGGTGGTCTCGACGTCGCGGACGGACAGCCCGCCCCGGGCCTCGGCGAAGTTCATGACCACGTGCCGGCCGGCCGGGATCATGCACAGCTCGCGGAGCACGTCGAGCTCCTTGCGCAGCCCGCGGACGCCGGGGACGTCCATCGAGCTGAGCATCACCACGTCGGTGGCCCGGTCCAGAGCGGCCAGCGTCTGCTCCGACAGGCCCGGCGCGGTGTCCACGACGACGTAGCGGAACTCGCGGGCCAGTGCGGCGAGCAACCGGCTGACGTCGTCGGCGGTGATCCGGTCCCCGGCGGCCGGTGACTCCGCCCCGCAGACGGCGTACAGGCCCGACGGGTGCTGGGTGAGGAAGGTCTTGAGGACCATCGTGTCCTCGCTGGCCGGGCCGTGGACGACGTCGGGCAGCGCGTACTCCGGCACCAGGCCGAGGGCGTAGGCGACGTCCCCGAACTGCACGTCGAGGTCGACGAGCACCGTGGACTGCGGCGCGGCGGCGGTCAGGCCGACGGCCAGGTTGGTCGCCACCGTCGTCTTGCCGACGCCGCCCTTGGGGGACGCGACGGTGATGACGCGGCCGTTGTAGCGCGCGGTCTCCTCGATCGGGCGCAGCACCCGCCGCCGCCCGGTCGCCGCGGCGCCCGCCCGCTCGAAGGCTGCGCGCATCTCCGCCGGGTCGGCCGAGGGCGCGACGACGTCGCGGATGCCGGACCGCATGGCGGCCTGCCACAGGTCCGGGCCCGGATCGGCGATGAGGACGACGCTGATGCCCGGGCACTGCACGTCGAGCCGTGCGGCGAGGGTGAGCACCTCCTCGGGGGAGGCCAGCGGCCCGATGGCGAGCACCTCGGGCAGCTCGCCGTCGGCCAGCTGCTCGAACAGCCGGGCGGGGTCGGCGGGGAGCCGGCCGGGTGGCAGCTCGGAGACGTCGCCGTCGGCCGCCGCGTGCACCCGTGCGCTGATCGCCGCGTCGCCCGCGGCCAGGACGATGCGACTCATCGGGGGATCTCCTGGCCGTAGACGTTGATCTGGGTCAGCACCCGGGTGCCGTCGGTGTCGGCGCCCTCGGGCTCGAGCGACAGCCAGAGGGTGCCGTGCTCCTGGCCGTAGACGATCTGCTCGGCGTCCCGGGCCACGACGGCGAGGGTGACCATCAGCGGCGCGGGGCCGCCGGCGCCGGTGGCGGCGGTCTGCGTGCCGTCCTCCCCCACGGTGGCCGCACCCTGCACGCGGGTCACCAGCACCTGGTGCTGCACCGCGTGGGTGGTGGCGGTGCCGTCCTGGAACACCAGCGAGAGGTAGACCCCGACGGTGTCCCCGGCGGCGAGCCGGCCGCCCACGACCCGCTGCGGCTCGAGCAGGACGCTGATCTCCTGCATGCCCTCGGGCACCGCCACGGCGTCGGGGGCGGTGAGCTGCTCGGGGTCGACGAACCGCGCCGCGAGGAGCTGCTCGCCGGGCTCCAGGTCGACGTCGGCGACCAGGCCCGCGAGCTGGTCGAGGTCGGTCACCCGACCCTCGACGGCGGTCTTGGCCGGCACCAGCGTCGTGCGCACGAGGTCCTCGAGCTCCTCCCCCGACGTGCCGGCCGGGACCGGCTCGTCGACGACGAGCACCTCGACGGCCTGCACGCCCTCGAGGGCGCGCTCGTCCGCGCCGCGGACGTAGGCGAGCAGCACCACCGCACCGACGGCGGCGAGCAGCAGGGCGGCCAGTGCGGCCAGCAGTCGTCTCACGGGGGTCCCTATCGGATCAGGCGGAGGATCTCCGCGCCCATGTCGGGAGCGGTCGGGGAGGTCGTGAAGTCGTCGGACAGCTCCACCCAGCGGGTGAAGTAGCCGGAGATGCAGCGGTCGTTGCCGGTGCAGGGCCGCGGCGAGGTGCCGAACTGCCCGCCGAGGAAGTAGCCGGTGATCCGGAACGCCGCGTAGCCGTACACGTGGTACCAGGCGCCGCTGCCGGTGCCGCCGAACTGGTCGAAGATCGGCAGCAGCACCGTGCGGCCGACCAGCGCGGCGAAGTCCGCGGGGTCGCAGTCCGACGACGGGGTGTTGCCGGTCGAGGAGTAGGACCGACCGCCGACGGCGCTCGTGGCCCGGCACTCGCCGGGATCGGTGACCAGGTAGCCGAAGCCGCCCGGGACGATGTTGCGCGAGGGCCCGGTGCAGTCGACGGTGCCCGAGGTCTTCGTCAGCCGGATCGTGCGCACCGTCGTCCCCGACGGCATCCCGCCGCCGGTCTGCTGGGCGAACTCGCACCAGGAGAAGGTGAGCGGCAGACGGGCCGTCCCGGCGCTGGGCGCGCCCCAGGCGACCGTGGCGGTGGCGCTGACCTCGGTGGAGTCGAAGCCGAGGACCGGGGCGAACCAGTGCCGGGTCGGGTTGCTGCCGGTGACCGTGACGCTCGACGGGTTGCTCCGCAGCACCGGCGGGGCGGCGGTCGCCTCGCCGGCGTTGGCGGTGACGAGGGCGTTCGCGGTCGCCTGCATGTCCCCGCAGGCCCCTCGGGCGCAGTCCTGGGCCACGGCGAGGGCGGCGGCGTCGGCGGCCACCTGCAGGCGGGCGCGCTCGGCGTACACCGCGCCGACGTCGACCGCGATGGCGGCGAAGCCCAGCAGCGGGACCATGAGCAGCGCGACCAGCACCGCGGTGGCGCCGCGCTCGTCGCCGGCCCGCAGCCGGCGGACGGAGCGGCCACCCCGGCGGGGGGCGGGGTGGTCCTTCCTCAGCCGCCGCATCGCATGACCCCCGTGCCGGAGAGGCCGATCCTGGCGCCGAACCAGCCGGTCATCAGCGGCAGGTCGTAGTCGATCGTGAGCCGGACCGTCGTCGTGCCGGTTCCGGTGGGGCAGGTCGCGGGCGTGATCCGGATCTGCGCGTTGGTCAGCGCCGGGTCGAGGGAGGAGGCCGCGGACCGGGCAGCGGCGCGGGCCGCCGCCGGGTCGTTCTGCAGCGCCATGACCCGCACGCCCTCGCGGGCGGCGGCCGACAGGGTCCCCGACACCTGGAACCCGCGGCCGAACTCGACGATGCCGAGGAGCAGGAACAGCAGGATCGGCAGGATCAGCGCGAACTCGACCACGCTGGCCCCGCGCTCGTCGCGGAGTCGTCGTCGCATCGACCGGGTCCTCTCGTGGGTGTCCGGGGGCGGGGGCGGTGGGCCGGGGGCGCGCGGGGGTGCGTCGGCGCGGCGGCCCCAGGGGGTGGGGC
>NZ_JBJNRJ010000086.1:0-14485 GCF_046233715.1 Trujillonella humicola
CCTCTGGGAGAACACCACCCGGTTCTTCGGCCTCGACCCGTTCCAGCACATCGCCCGGGCCGACGCCACCGTCGGCGCCCTGCGCGCGCTGAGCCCGGACGTCGACACCACCATCCGCAGCAAGCACGAGTGGCGGAAGCTGTACGACCTGCGGCAGAAGGCACGCACCGCCTGAGCGCGGTCGCGGGGCGGTGACGGGGCGGGGGCGGGGCGCCGGCCCCGCTCGGGGATACTGGTCGGGTGCCGAGAGCCCTGCTGCTGGAGAACATCGACCCGGTGGCGGCCGACCTGCTCGGCTCGGCCGGGTACGAGGTCGAGTCGCTGCGCGGGGCACTGGACGAGGCCGACCTGGCCGACGCGCTCGAGGGTGTCGACGTGCTCGGCATCCGCTCCAAGACGCAGGTGACCGCGGAGGTGCTGCGCCGGCGCCCCGACCTGTCGGCGGTGGGCGCCTTCTGCATCGGCACCAACCAGATCGACCTCGCCGCGGCCGCCGCTGGGGGTGTGGCGGTGTTCAACGCGCCGTACTCCAACACCCGCAGCGTCGTCGAGCTGGCGGTCGCCGAGATCATCGCGCTGGCCCGGCGGCTGGTCGACCGGGACCGCTCCCTGCACGAGGGCAGCTGGGACAAGTCGGCCAAGGGCAGCCACGAGGTGCGCGGCCGCACCCTGGGCATCGTCGGCTACGGCAACATCGGCAGCCAGCTGTCGGTGCTCGCCGAGGCCCTGGGCATGCGCGTGCTCTTCTACGACCTCGAGGACAAGCTGGCGCTGGGCAACGCGGAGCGCTGCGACAGCCTCGACGAGCTGCTCGAGCGCGCGGAGGCGGTGACCCTGCACGTCGACGGGCGGGCCGGGAACGCGGGCCTGTTCGGCGCCGAGCAGTTCGCGAAGATGCGCCGGCGCAGCCTGTTCCTCAACCTCTCCCGCGGCTTCGTCGTCGACCACGAGGCGCTGCGCGAGCACATCCTCTCCGGTCACATCGCCGGCGCCGCGGTCGACGTGTTCCCCGACGAGCCGCGCGAGCAGGGCGACGCCTTCGACTCGGTGCTGCGCGGGCTGCCCAACGTGATCCTGACGCCGCACGTCGGCGGCTCGACGCAGGAGGCCCAGCACGACATCGGCCGCTTCGTCGCCGGCAAGCTCGTCGACTACACCGCCACCGGGACGACGACGCTGAGCGTCAACCTGCCGTCGGTGGTCCTGCACGGCTCCTCCGCGGCGCGCTTCTCGCTGCTGCACCGCAACGTGCCCGGGGTGCTCGCGCGCATCGACGCGCTGGTCGGCGAGCACGGTCTCAACGTCGACGGCCAGGTGCTCGGCACCCGGGGCGAGCTCGGTTACGTCGTGACCGACGTCAACGCGCCGCTCCCGCCGCGGCTGGTCGCCGCGCTCCAGGAGTTCCCCGAGACCATCCGGCTGGTGACCCCCGGGCCCACCCCGCGCTGACGGTCAGCGGCGCATCGACAGCGCCGCGAGCTCCCGTGCCGTTGCGGCAGTCGGCGCGGAGGCGACGGCGTGCTGCCGGGCCCGCTCGTCGCGCAGCGACCGCCGCCACTCCCGGTGGCGGGCGAGGCGGGCACGCAGCCGCTGCAGCGGCCCCTCGGTGCTCGCCCGGGCCGGTCGCGTGCCGGCGGGGACGGCGGAGGTCGGACGGCCGGACGCGGCGGGGGCGGGGGCGGGGGCGGGAAGGGTCGAGGCGGTCATCGGTCTCTCCTGACGGGTGTCGCCGGACTCGGAGCGGCCCGCGGTGGGCCTTGCGGGGACACCGTGGCGCCGGCCGCTTGCAGCGCTGTTGCAGGTGGCTGGCAGGGCCACGAGGACCGGGCGAGGACCGGGCGAGGACCGGGCGACGGCCGGGCGACCACCGGATGTCGGTCGCGGAGACGGACGCGGGCGCGTCTTGCCCCCCGGCGGGCGGATCGCTGGGATCGGGGTCGGGACCCGCGACGACCGAGGAGAGCCGATGACCACGACCGAGCAGCCACCGACCACCGCGCGGCCGCTGGACGAGGCGCAGCTGCGGGCCGTCGACGCCTGGTGGCGGGCCGCCAACTACCTGTCGGTCGGGCAGATCTACCTGATGGGCAACCCGCTGCTGCGGGAGCCGCTGCGCCCCGAGCACGTCAAGCCCCGCCTGCTGGGGCACTGGGGCACCACGCCGGGCCTCAACTTCCTGTACGCCCACCTCAACCGGGTCATCAGCGCCCGGGACCTCGACATGATCTACGTGATGGGCCCGGGCCACGGCGGGCCGGGGCCGGTCGCGGCCGCCTGGCTGGAGGGGACCTACAGCGAGGTCTACCCGGAGGTCTCCCGGGACGAGGCCGGGCTGCGGCGGCTGTTCACCCAGTTCTCCTTCCCCGGCGGCATCCCCAGCCACGTCGCCCCGGAGACTCCGGGGTCGATCCACGAGGGCGGCGAGCTGGGCTACGCGCTGTCCCACGCCTACGGCGCCGCCTTCGACAACCCCGACCTCGTCGTGGCCGCGGTCATCGGGGACGGCGAGGCGGAGACCGGGCCGCTGGCCACCAGCTGGCACTCCACCAAGTTCGTCGACCCCGCCCGCGACGGCGCGGTCCTGCCGATCCTGCACCTCAACGGCTACAAGATCGCCAACCCGACCGTCCTCGCCCGGATCGGCCGGGACGAGCTGGCCGACCTCATGCGCGGGTACGGGCACACGCCGTACGTGGTGGAGGGCTCGGACCCCGCGCAGATGCACCAGGCGCTCGCCGCGACCCTCGACCACTGCCTGGACGAGATCGCCGGGATCCAGCGCCGGGCCCGCGAGGAGGGGGTGACCGAGCGGCCCCGCTGGCCGATGATCGTGCTCCGCTCACCCAAGGGCTGGACCGGCCCGGCCGAGGTCGACGGCCTGCGCGTCGAGGGGTCGTGGCGCTCCCACCAGGTGCCGTTCAGCAACGCCCGCGACGACGAGGGACACCGGCGGGTCCTCGAGGAGTGGCTGCGCAGCTACCGGCCCGAGGAGCTCTTCGACGCCGACGGGGCGCCCGTGCCCGCCGTCCGCGACCTGCACCCGGCCGGCAGCCGGCGGATGAGCGCGAACCCGCACGCCAACGGCGGCACGCTGCTGGAGCCGCTGCGCATGCCGGACTTCCGCGACTGCGCGGTCGACGTCCCGGCACCGGGCACCGGCGCGGTGGAGGCCACCCGGGTGCTCGGCGGGTTCCTGCGCGAGGTGATGCGCCGGAACATGACGACGTTCCGCGTCTTCGCCCCGGACGAGAACAACTCCAACCGGCTCGGCGCGGTGCTCGAGGTCACCGACCGCACGTGGATGGCCGAGCGGCTGCCCGACGACGACCACCTCGCACCGGACGGCCGGGTCATGGAGATCCTGTCCGAGCACACCTGCCAGGGCTGGCTGGAGGGGTACCTCCTCACCGGCCGGCACGGCTTCTTCTCCTGCTACGAGGCCTTCGTGCACATCGTCGACTCGATGGTGAACCAGCACGCCAAGTGGCTGAAGACGACGAACGGGATCCCCTGGCGGCAGCCGATCGCCTCGCTGAACTACCTGCTCACGTCGCACGTGTGGCGGCAGGACCACAACGGCTTCTCCCACCAGGACCCCGGCTTCATCGACCACGTGGTGAACAAGAAGGCCGACGTCATCCGCGTCTACCTCCCGCCGGACGCCAACACGCTGCTGTCGGTGGCCGACCACTGCCTGCGCAGCCGGCAGTACGTGAACGTCATCGTCGCGGGCAAGCAGCCGGCCCTGCAGTACCTGGACATGGACGCGGCGGTCGTGCACGCCATCAAGGGCATCGGCATCTGGGACTGGGCGAGCACCGACGCGGGGGAGGAGCCCGACGTCGTGATGGCGTGCGCCGGCGACGTGCCGACGATGGAGACCCTCGCGGCGGTGGAGCTCCTGCGCGGCTGGTTCCCCGACCTGCGGATCCGGGTGGTGAACGTCGTCGACCTGATGCGGCTGCAGGACGGCGGCGAGCACCCGCACGGGCTGTCCGCGGCCGCCTTCGACTCGCTGTTCACCCGGGACAAGCCGGTGGTCTTCGCCTACCACGGCTACCCCTGGCTGATCCACCGGCTGACCTACCGGCGCACCAACCACCACAACGTGCACGTCCGGGGCTACGTGGAGGAGGGGACGACGACCACGCCGTTCGACATCTGCGTGATGAACCGCATCGACCGGTTCAACCTCGCGATCCTCGCCCTCGACCGCGTGCCGCGGCTGCGCGGGCGGGCCGCGCACGCCCGGGAGGCGTTCCTCGGGAAGCTGATCGAGCACCGGCAGTACGTGCGCGTCCACGGCATCGACATGCCGGAGATCCGCGACTGGCAGTGGTCCGGCGCCGCGGGCCCGCGGACGGACCCGCCCGGGCCGCTGGTGGAACCGCAGGCATGAGGCTCCTCGTCGTCAACGCGGGCTCCAGCAGCCTCAAGCTCGCCGTCCTCGACGGCGCCGACGACGGCGCCGCCGCGGCCACCACCGTGGAGCGCTGGGCCGGCGCGGACGACCTGGCTCCGCTGGCCGCCTTCCTGGACCGGTGCGGTCCGGTCGACGCGGTCGGGCACCGGGTGGTGCACGGTGGCCCGCGGCCCTCCGCGCCCGCGCTGGTCGACGACGAGCTGCTGGCCGACCTCGGCTCGGTCACCCACCTCGCGCCGCTGCACCAGCCACGGGCGCTGGCCGGGATCGCCGCCGCGCGCGACCTGCTCGGCGGGGTGCCGGCGGTGGCCTGCTTCGACACCGCCTTCCACGCCACGCTCCCGCCCGCCGCCGGCACCTACGCGGTGCCGGCGGAGTGGAACCGGCGGTGGGGGCTGCGCCGTTACGGCTTCCACGGGCTGTCGCACGCGTACGCGGCCCGGCGCGGGGCCGAGCTGGCCGGCGGGAGGCCGGAGGACCTGCGGATCGTCACCTGCCACCTCGGCGCCGGCGCCTCGCTGGCGGCGGTCCGGAACGGCCGCTCGGTGGACACCACGATGGGGTTCACGCCGCTGGCCGGGCTCGTGATGAACACCCGTCCCGGCACCCTCGACCCGGGCCTGCTGCTGTGGCTGCTCCGGCACGGTGGCGTGCCCCTGGCCGAGCTCGGCGACGTCCTCGAGCACTCCGCCGGGCTCAGAGGGCTGTCGGGTACATCGGGGGACCTGCGGGAGGTGCTGGCCGGCCGGGACCGCGGCGACCCGGACTGCGCCCTGGCCCTCGACGTCTACCTGCACCGCCTCGTCCGGGAGGCGGCGGCGATGACGGCGGCCACCGCCGGGCTGGACCTGCTCGTGCTGACCGGCGGGGTGGGGGAGCACGCGTGGCAGGTGCGGGAGGCGCTCGGGGAGGGCCTGGCCCACCTCGGCGTCGCCGTCGACGCGGCCGCGAACCGGACGGCCACCGGCGACGCGGACATCGGCGCACCGGGGGCGGCCGTGCGGACCGTGGTGGTGACCGCGCGGGAGGACCTGGAGATCCGCCGCCAGGTCCTGGCGGTGCTGGACCCGGCCGGCTGAACGAGGGACGGCGCGGAAGCGGTCAGGCCGCCGACGCGGTGACGAACACGCAGATCCCCTCGCCCGCGTCGGCCCGGTGCCGCAGGCCGACCGCCCGCAGGACGAGGGTCTCGACGCGGTGGAGCAGGCGCCGCGGACCGGAGTAGTCGGTGTCGCCCGCCGTGCTCACCCGGATGTCGTCGAACCCGGCCTGGCGCACGTGCTCGGTGAGCATCCAGTCCGGCAGGATCGTGATGTGCCCCGGCTGGTAGTAGTGCGTGGGTCCGAAGATGTACGGGGCGCCCCTGAGCAGCATCTTCAGCCGTGAGTGCGGATGGGTGATGTTCGGGGTGCTGACCAGGATCCGGTCCCCTCTCCGCAGCAGGGACCGGATCGTGCGGAGGACCTGCCGCGGGTTCTCGACGTGCTCCAGCGTCTCGACGCACAGCACCATGTCGAAGGGCCCGCGCGTCGCGTCGGTCCACTCGGGGCGGTCGAGGTCCAGGCGGGCGATCCAGTCGTGGGGTGGATCGAGGTCGGTCGGCACCACGTCGAAGCCGGCCTGCCGCAGCCGCAGGGTCAGCGCGCCGCACCCGGCGCCGACCTCCAGGACACGACCGCCCTCGGGGAGGGCGGCCTGGACCAGCGCCACGGCGTGCTCGTGCACCCCGGGGGCGGCGTGGATCGAGTGGCCTGCGAAGGACCGGGAGCTCGCAGTCCGCTGGACGGTCTGGCGCTGGGGCAGTGCCACCTGCCGAGCGTAGGCACGGTGCGGTCCGGGCGCACGTCGCGCGGACGGTCAGGCCCGCGCGATGGCGTCCAGGACCTGGAGCCGGGCCGCCCGGCGCGCGGGGCCGACGGCGGCCAGCACCCCGATGACGGCGGCGACGAGGAGGAACACCGCCATCCGCGGCAGCGGCACCGACAGCTCGGTGATGCCCTGGCCGGCCAGCGACCGGCTCAGCGCGACCCCGAAGAGGGTGCCGAGGACCAGCCCCAGCGCGGCGCCGTAGACGGAGATGACCACCGCCTCCAGCCGGATCATCCGGCGCAGCTGGGTGCGGCCGAGGCCGACGGCACGCAGCAGCCCGATCTCGCGGGTCCGCTCGATGACCGACATGGCGAGCGTGTTCACGATGCCCAGGGCCGCGATGACCACCGACAGCACCAGCATGGCGTTGATCAGCAGCAGCAGCTGGTCGATCTGCCCCTTCTGCTCCTCGGAGAACTCCGCCCGGTCCTTGAGGTCGACGACCGGGTACGGCGCCAGCACCTGCTCCAGCGCCGGCCGGACGTCGGCCGCCGCGACGCCGTCGGCGAGGCCGACGTAGAGGAACCGGTCGAGGACCGGCGCGCCGGCGGCCGCCAGGGTGTCCAGGGAGACGACGGTGGACCCGACGACCTGGTTGGACTCGAAGACCCCGCTGACGGCGAGGTCCAGCTGCCGGCCGTCGATGCCCACCCCGGCCACGCGGTCGCCGACGGACCAGCCCCGCGAGGTCGCGGTCGCCTCGTCGACGATCACCCCGCCGTCGGCCAGGCCGTCGGCGGAACCGCTCGCCCAGGTCAGCTCGATGCTCTGGTCGAGCCCGGCGGGGTCGACGGCGCTCACGAAGGTCGCGTCGCCGTCGAGCTGGATCTGGCCCCAGCGCATCGGCATGACCCGGTCGACGCCGTCGACGTCGGCCAGCTGCGCCTGGACGTCGGGGCTGAAGGGGGCCCCGACGGCGCTGGAGACGACGAACTCGGCCCGCACCGAGCCGGCGATCAGCGCGTCGATGCTCCTGTTGGTCGACGCCCCGATCACGCTGAAGGCGCTGACCAGGGCGAGGCCGATCATGAGCGCCGAGGCGGTCGCGGCGGTCCGCCGTGGGTTGCGGACGGCGTTCTCCTGCGCGAGGCGCCCGGTCGTGCCCCAGAGCCGCGGCAGCACCGCGCCGACGCTGCGCAGGAAGGGCCTGGCGAGCACCGGGCTCAGCGCGGTGGCCCCGAGGATCAGCGCGAGGGCGCCGAGGCCGACGAGCGAGGCCCCGGTGCCGCCGTCCTCGGCGAGCGCCCCGGCGACCAGCGCCGCGCCGCCGGCGACGGCCAGCACCGCGCCGACCGCGGTGCGCCGGCGCAGGCCGCGGTGCACGGTGACGACGTCGTCGCGCATCGCCGCGACCGGCGGCGTGCGCGCTGCGCGCCGCGCCGGCACGTAGGCGGCGACCAGGGTCACCAGGACGCCGACGGCGTAGCACCACAGGACCGTCTCCGCGGCGAACACGAGGGCGCCGTCGAGGGTGAGGCCGAACGCGCCGAACAGCGCACGCAGCCCGGCGGCGACGCCGTAGCCGGCCAGCACCCCGATCGTCGAGCCGACGACGCCCACCGCCAGCGCCTCGGCCAGGACCGACCGGGTCACCTGACCCGACGTCGCGCCGAGCGCCCGCAGCAGGGCCAGTTCCTGGGTGCGCTGGGCCACCAGCATGGAGAAGGTGTTGAGGATGATGAAGGTGCCGACGAACAGCGCGACGCCCGCGAAGACCAGCAGGAAGACGTTGATGAACTGCAGCGCCTGGGAGAAGTCCGCGGCGAAGTCGTCGGCCTGCTCGGTCGCCGTCCGCACCTGGTAGTCCGGGCCGACGGCGCCCGCCACCCGGTCGGCGAGCTCGCCGGGCTCGACGCCGTCGGCCGCCGCGACGCCGATGCCGGTGAACTGGCCGGGCGCGGTGAGCAGCTCCTGGGCTGTCCCGGCGTCGAAGGCCGTCAGCGAGGCGCCGGCCAGGCCGCCGGACTCCCCGAACCGGAAGGTGCCGACGAGCTCGGCCTCGATCCGGGGTCCGGGGGTGAGCACGGTAACGGTGTCGCCGACCCGGTAGCCGGTCTTCTCGGCCGAGTTGGTGTCGATCATCACCTCGCCGGGACCGGTGGCCGGCCGCCCGTCGACGAGCGTCGTCGGGGACAGCGACTCCTCGGTGTCCCAGCTGATGCCGATCCCCGGCGCCCCGCCGGTGTCGAGCACCTCCCCGTCCCGGTCGAGGATGTAGACGCCCTCGGCCTGCACGTTGCCCTCCACGGCCGCGACGCCGTCGACGGTGGCGATCTCGTCGACCAGCGAGGCCGGCACGTAGGAGCCGGGCCCGGTGCCGGACCCCTCCAGCCCCTGGTCGAAGGCCGCGGCCCGCGTGACGTTGACGTCGGCGGCGGTGCTGCGGAAGAGGTCGTTGAAGGTCCTGCTCAGGGTGTCGGTGAAGATCAGCGTGCCGGCGACGAAGGCGACACCGAGCACGATGGCCAGCCCCGACATCGCCAGGCGCAGCTTGTGTGCCTGGAGGTTGCGCCAGGTGGTGTGCCACATGTCAGCGCGACCCCGCCGTCGGCTCGCCGGTCGCCGCGGGCGCGGTCTCGAGGTCGAAGGCCTTCATCCGCTCGAGCACCCGGTCGGCGGTCGGCTCGAGCATCTCGTCGACGATCCGGCCGTCGGCGAGGAACAGGACCCGGTCGGCGTAGCCGGCGGCGCGCGGGTCGTGGGTCACCATGACCACGGTCTGGCCCATGTCGCGCACCGAGCGGCGCAGGAAGTCCAGGACGTCGGCGCCGCTGCGCGAGTCCAGGTTCCCGGTCGGCTCGTCGGCGAAGACGATCTCCGGGCGGCCGGCGAGCGCCCGGGCGCACGCGACGCGCTGCTGCTGCCCTCCGGACAGCTCGCTCGGCCGGTGGGCCAGCCGGGGTCGCAGCCCGATGGTGTCGATGACCGTGTCCAGCCACTCGGGGTCGGGGCGGCGGCCGGCGATGTCCATCGGCAGCGTGATGTTCTCCAGCGCGGTGAGCGTCGGCAGCAGGTTGAACGCCTGGAAGACGAAGCCGACCCGGTCCCGGCGCAGGACGGTGAGCCGCTTGTCGTCGAGCGCGGTCAGGTCCACGTCACCGATGAAGGCCCGCCCGCCGGTCACCGAGTCCAGGCCCGCCATGCAGTGCATGAGCGTCGACTTCCCCGACCCGGACGGGCCCATGATCGCGGTGAAGCGGCCGCGCTCGAAGTCCACGTCGATGCCGTCGAGCGCCACCACCCGGGTGTCGCCCTCGCCGTAGACCTTGGTGAGGGAGCGGCCCGAGGCCGCCGCTCCGGCCGGCGGCGGGCTGTCGGTGGGCGCGGCGGTGCTCACGGCATCTCCTCGGGGCGGGGTCCTCGGTCCGGCCGCGAGAGTAGGGACAGCGCGCGGCGAGCCGGTAGGGACTTTCCGCGGGCCGGCGGGGTCGGTGGTCCCGGACCCGGGTCAGCGCCGGGTGGCGAGGGTGGCGATCTCGTGGGCCGACTCGACGGTGGGGGCGCCGGCGAGCGCCTGCTGGAGGGCGCGCTCCTCGCGCAGGTGCCCGCGGCGGTCGCGGGCGCGGACCAGGGCGGAACGGAGGCGGGTCATCGCGGGGTCCTCTCGGGTCGTCCGGCCACCCGGACCGGTGCGGAGAGCCGGCCGGGACGTCGCTCCGGCAGAGGCCCTGAGTTCGCTCTCCGAACTCTGCTCCCCGGGACATGAGTTCGTCAAGTGAACTCAGAGACGTATGCTCGAACCATGAGCGAGTCCCCGCTGGACCGGTCCCGGTGCTCCGTGGCCGGCACGCTCGCCGTCGTGGGGGAGAAGTGGAGCCTGCTGGTGCTCCGGGAGGCATTCCTCGGGGTCCGCCGCTTCGCCGACCTCCAGCGCAACCTGGGCGCTCCCCGCGCGGTGCTCACCGACCGGCTGGCGCGCCTGGTCGACGCGGGGATCCTGCGGCGGGTCCCCTACCGCGCGGAGGGGGAGCGGCAGCGCCACGAGTACCGGCTGACGAGCAAGGGCGTCGACCTCTACCCGGCCCTGGTGGCGCTGATGGAGTGGGGGGACCGCCACCTCGCCGGCGACGCCGGTGGGCCGATGGAGTTGCGCCACCGCGACTGCGGGGCGCCGGTGCGGCTGACCCTCACCTGCGCGGACGGGCACGCGCTCGGGACCGCCCGCGACGTGCACCCGGTGCCGCGCGGCTGACGGCGGTTGACCTCGAGTCCGCTCGAGGCCCCAGGCTGTCGGCAGCACCGCTGCCCCGCCGGAAAGTCGCTCGCGTCCGATGACTTCCCGGCGGACAGTCGGTCGAACCCCGCAGATCAGCTCGCGCAGCACCGCTGCCGCAGCACCGCCGAGGTGAGGAACCCGATGACCGTCCAGACACCCCTCGCGATCGAGGCGAGCGGGCTCGGCAAGTCGTTCGGCGAGAAGCGCGCCGTCGACGGCGTCGACCTCGCCGTCCCGGCCGGATCCATCTACGGGGTGCTCGGCCCCAACGGCGCCGGCAAGACGACGACGATCCGGATGCTCGCCACGCTGATCCGCCCGGACTCCGGCAGCGCCCGGGTCCTCGGGCACGACATCGTCGCCGAGGCCGACGCGGTCCGGGAGCTGGTCAGCCTGACCGGCCAGCTGGCCTCGGTCGACGAGGAGCTGACCGGCCGGGAGAACCTCGTGCTGCTCGGCCGGCTGCTGGGCTGCTCGCGGGCCGAGGCCCGGTCCCGGGCCGACGAGCTGCTCGAGGCCTTCGACATCGCCGAGGCCGCCGGCCGGCTGGTCAAGCACTACTCGGGCGGCATGCGGCGCCGGCTGGACATCGCCGCCAGCATCGTCGTCACCCCGCGGCTGATGTTCCTCGACGAGCCCACCACGGGGCTGGACCCGCGCTCGCGCAACCAGGTCTGGGAGATCGTCCGGGCCCTCGTCGCCGAGGGGACGACGATCCTGCTCTGCACCCAGTACCTGGAGGAGGCCGACCAGCTGGCCGACGGCATCGCGGTCATCGACCGGGGCAGGGTCATCGCCGAGGGCACGCCGGGGCACCTCAAGGCGTCGGTCGGCACCGGGTCGCTGCACGTGCGGCTGCTCGACCCGGCCCGGCGCGCCGCGGCGGCCGAGCTGCTCGAGCGCGCGGTGGGACCGGTCGTGCTGGAGCCCGAGCCGGCCGCGCTGTCGGCGACCGGGGCCGACGCCGGGCGGGCGGCGATCGCGGTCGCCGAGCTGGCCCGGGCCGGCATCCCGCTGGCGCACTTCTCCCTGCAGCAACCCAGCCTCGACGAGGTCTTCCTCGCGCTCACCGGCCACACCGCCGACGACGCCGCTGGGGAGCTCGCCGGGGCCACCGACACCCTCGAGGAGCACCTGTCGTGACCGCCACCACCCGCGCGCCCGGCGCCGCCGACACCGCGGCGGTGCGGCGGGCCATCTCCGCCCGTCCCCGGCCGGCCCGCCCCGGCCGGCTGTCGACGAGCCTGGCCTTCGGCTGGCGCGGCATGCTCAAGGTCAAGCACGTGCCCGAGCAGCTGCTGGACGTGACCGTCACGCCGGTCATGTTCCTGCTGATGTTCACGTACCTGTTCGGCGGTGCCATCGCCGGCTCGACCAGCGCCTACCTGGACTACACGCTGCCCGGCCTGCTGGTCATGTCGGTGCTGTTCACCACCGTCTACTCGGGCGTCTCGCTGAACACCGACCTCACCAAGGGCGTCGTCGACCGCTTCCGCTCGCTGCCCATCTGGCGCCCGGCGCCCCTGCTGGGCTCGCTGCTCGGCGACAGCGTCCGGTACGTCATCGCCGGCACGGTCATCATCGTGGTCGGCGTCGCGCTGGGCTTCCGGCCCGACGGCGGGGTCGCCGGGGCGGTGGCGGCGCTCGCGCTCGTCGTCGTCTTCTCGTTCGGGCTGTCCTGGGTGTTCTCGGTGCTCGGGCTGCTGCTGCGCTCGCCGAACGCGGTGATGAACGCGGGCTTCATGGGGATCTTCCCGCTGACGTTCCTCTCCAACGTCTTCGTCGACCCGGCGACGCTGCCCGGACCGCTGGAGGCGTTCGTCGCCGTCAACCCGATCTCGATCCTGTCGACGGCGTCCCGGTCGCTCATGGCCGGCGAGCCCGACGGCGGGGCGATCCTCGTCTCCCTGCTGGTGGCCGCCGCGCTGGCTGCGGTGTTCCTCCCGATCACCACGCGGCTGTACCGCAGCCGCTGAGCCCCCCCGCGCGGGCCCGGGCCGGCCGTCAGGCCGGTTCGGGCACGCCGCCGGGATCCCCGCCGGGGTCCTCCGGCGTCGCCTCGATGGGCGGCGGCGGGAGCGGCTCGGGCGCATCGGGCAGGAGCTCGCCGGGGTCGTCGGGCACCGGCTCGGTCGGGTCGATCTCCCGGCCGGGCTCGGGGAACGGGGACACCATCGGCCCAGTCAACCAGCGCGGCGCCCTCCCCGCGCCCGGTCGGGCGCGTCAGCGGCGGCGGAGCGTGGCCACCACCGCGATCAGCAGGACCGCGGCCAGGCAGCCCACCTGGAGCACGGGGGCGGCCATCGGGGCCAGCTCGAGCAGGGCGGCACCCGCGGCCGCGCCGGCCACGAGCCCGGCGAGGATCTCCAGGCTGCCCCGCACCTCGCGCAGGCCCCGGCCCGACGCCAGCTTCATGACGACGGTGGTGAGGGTGCCGGTGAGGTAGGTGGTCGACAGCCCGTTGACGCCGAAGCGCTGCACCGTGCTGCTCTGGATGCCCATGGCGCAGGACAGCGTGAACAGCAGCACCTGGGTGAGCACCGGTCCGGGCTCACCGCCGGTGACCCACCACCCGACGCCGTAACCGATCAGCAGGACCAGCTCGACCGCCAGCCCCAGCGTCACCGGGCGCGGCCAGAGGGAGTCGCCCGGCCGCGCCGACCCGGCGAGCCGGGCCCCGGCCCACGCCCCGATGCAGAAGGCCACGATGGCGCCGCCGGAGGCGATCGCCAGCGCGCCCTCGGCCGTGCTCGCCGACACGCCGAGGATGACCAGGTTCCCCGTCATCACGCTGGTGAAGGCGCCGCCCAGGGCGAGCAGGCCGATCGCGTCGGTGGCTCCGCTGACGACGGCGAGGACGACGACCAGCCCCTGCCGCAGCCCGGTCGTCATGCGCCCGGAGGATTCCGGAGCCGGGGCCGCAGCGGTCGCGGAGGTGGCCGCGGGAGTGGTGGCGGTCGAGCGGGACACGGCAGCAGTCTCCCGGGCGGCCGATCGGGTGTCTTGGTCGAAGTGCCCATGGACGGGCGCCATCCCTGTGCAGCTTGTCCGTGAGCGGCGGCACGGCGAACAGGTCACACTGGTCACGCAAGCCACCGACCGGAGCCGTTCGAGAAGAGGATCCCATGACCCAGACGCTCGCTCCCACCACCGAGCTGCTCGGCCCCGAGGAGTTCCGCGCCGCGATGCTGGACGCGATCAAGGGCCGCGAGGCCAAGAACGCGTCGTTCAGCAAGGCGTGGGCCGAGGGCAAGCTGGAGCGCCACCACTTCGCCCGCTGGGCGGAGAACCACTACCAGTACGTCGGCCCGTTCGCCGACTACCTGGGCATCGTCTACGCCAACACCCCGGACCACATCACCGAGGCGAAGGACTTCCTCCTCCAGAACATGTACGAGGAGGAGCTGGCCGACATCCGCCACACCGACCTGCTCATCCGGTTCGGCGAGGCGTGCGGCACCACCCGCGAGCGGATCGAGGACCCGAACAACGCCAACGCGGTGACCCGCGGCCTGCAGGCCTGGTGCTACGCCACCGCCCTGCGCGAGCACTTCGTGGTCGCCACCGCGGCGCTGGTCGTCGGTCTCGAGTCGCAGGTCCCGGACATCTACAAGAAGCAGATCGTCCCGCTGCGCGAGACCTACGGCTTCACCGAGGACGAGATCGAGTTCTTCGACCTGCACATCACCTCGGACGTCGTGCACGGCGAGCGCGGGTTCCAGATCGTGCTCGAGAACGCCAACACCGTCGAGCTGCAGCAGCGCTGCCTGCAGTTCATCCGCTGGGGCGCCGAGATGCGCTTCAGCTACACGAAGTCGCTGTACGACTCCTACGTCGCGCCCGACCTCGAGGCCGCGCAGGCCTGACCTCACCGATCGGCCACGAGCGGGGGGGGGGGGGGCGGGGGGGCCCCCCCCCCCCCCCCCCCCCCGCGCCCCCCCCCCGCCCCCCCCACAAACCCCCCCCCCCCCCCCCCC
>NZ_JBJNRJ010000087.1:0-2213 GCF_046233715.1 Trujillonella humicola
TCCTCGGCCGGTTCGCCGCGGACGAGAGCGCGCAGCAGCCCCAGCCCCTCGTCGAAGCGGGTCCAGCGCTCCTCGAAGGGCACCCCGACCGCGCGGTGGGGGGGGGGGGGGGGGGCCGGCCCGCCGCCCCCCCCCCCGCAGGGTGGCCAGCAACCGGTCGCGGTCGCGGGACAGCTCGTCGATCGTGGCGCCGATCCGGGCGACCACCAGCGCCGCCTCGCCCACGGCCGGCAACCCGCAGGTGGGGCAGGGCGCCGGCCCGCCACCGGCGGCGGGCCGGCCGCAGACCGGGCACGGCAGGCCGGGGGGACGCGTCATACCCGCATCGTGGCGGGGCCGGACACCGTTCGGGCTCCGGCACACCCGATCTGTGGACACCGGGTGCAGCCCATGTCACCGGCACGGCGGTCGAACCGACCCGCGGGGAGCGCCTACCCTGGGGACAGTGATCACGACGACCGGCCTCGAGCTGCGCGCCGGTTCCCGCATCCTCATCAGCGGAGCGGACCTGCGCGTGCAGCCCGGCGACCGCATCGGCCTGGTCGGCCGGAACGGGGCCGGCAAGACCACCACGCTGACCACCCTGGCCGGGGAGCGGGCGCCGCACGCCGGCAAGGTCGAGGTCACCGGGGAGCTCGGGTACCTCCCGCAGGACCCGCGCAGCGGTGACCTCGACATCACCGCCAGCGACCGGGTGCTCTCCGGCCGCGGGCTCGACGTCCTCAAGGCGCAGCTGACCAAGGCCCAGGTCGCCATGGCCGAGCCGGCCGACGACGCCGAGCGCGACCGTGCCGTGCGCACCTACGGGCGGCTGGAGGACCAGTTCGCCGCGATGGGCGGCTACGCCGCCGAGAGCGACGCCGCGCGGATCTGCACCAACCTCGGCCTGCCCGACCGGGTGCTCGCCCAGCCGCTGCGCACCCTCTCCGGCGGACAGCGCCGCCGGGTCGAACTGGCCCGGATCCTGTTCTCCGACGCCGACACGCTTCTGCTCGACGAGCCGACCAACCACCTCGACGCCGACTCGATCGTCTGGCTCAAGGGATTCCTGGCCGGCCACAAGAGCGGGCTGGTGGTCATCAGCCACGACGTAGAGCTGCTCGAGGCCGTCGTCAACAAGGTCTGGCACCTGGACGTCAACCGCGCCACCGTCGACGTCTACAACCTCGGTTGGAAGCGGTACCTGGACGCCCGGGAGACCGACGAGCGCCGCCGCCGGGCCGAGCGCGCCAACGCCGAGAAGAAGATCGACGCGCTGACCGCGCAGGCCGACAAGATGCGCGCCAAGGCGACCAAGGCCAAGGCCGCGCAGAGCATGGACAAGCGCGCCCAGCGGCTGGCCGCGGGCCTGGCCGAGGTGCGCGTCGCCGACCGGGTGGCCAAGCTGCGCTTCCCGACGCCGGCGCCCTGCGGCCGCACCCCGCTCACCGCCGAGCACCTGAGCAAGAGCTACGGGTCGCTGGAGATCTTCACCGGCGTCGACCTGGCCATCGACAAGGGCACCCGGGTCGTCGTCCTCGGCTTCAACGGCGCCGGGAAGACGACGCTGCTGCGGCTCCTGGCCGGCGCCGAGCTGCCCGACACCGGCGAGGTCAAGGCCGGGCACGGGCTGCGCATCGGGTACTACGCGCAGGAGCACGAGACCATCGACATGGACCGCACGCTGCTCGAGGTGATGCGCGCCGCGGCGCCGGACTCCACCGACACCGAGCTGCGGCGGATCCTCGGCGCGTTCCTGTTCTCCGGCGAGGCGGTCGACCAGCGGGCCGGCACGCTCTCGGGCGGCGAGCGGACCCGGCTGGCCATGGCCACGCTGGTGGTCTCCGGCGCCAACGTGCTGCTGCTCGACGAGCCGACCAACAACCTCGACCCGGCCAGCCGCGAGCAGGTGCTCGACGCGCTGCGCACCTACGCGGGCGCGATCGTGCTGGTCACCCACGACGAGGGCGCCGTTCGCGCGCTGGACCCCGACAAGGTGATCATCCTGCCCGACGGCACGGAGGACGCCTGGAGCGAGGACCTCGCCGACCTGGTCTCGCTGGCCTGACCGGAGTGGGGGGGGGGGGGGGGGGGGGGGGGGGGGGGGGGGGGCGGGGGCGGGGGGGGGCGGGGGGGGGGGGGGGGGGGGGGGGGGGGGGGCGCGGGGGCCCCATGGCCTCGTCGGCCTCCCGGCGCCGGCGGTCCTCGGCCTCCCGCTCGCCCCGGCCGGCGGG
>NZ_JBJNRJ010000087.1:2223-14442 GCF_046233715.1 Trujillonella humicola
CCAGGCCCTCCCCGACCGGGAGTGGGTGCCCTGACCGCGGGGCCGCCCCGCAGAAAACGGGCCCTCCGGCACTCCGACACGGGCCGAGCCGCGCTGCGGGGCCCCGCTCGCCGCGCGCGCTCGCAGTGGCTGGGTGATCATGTGTCGCGGGAGGCCGTGGTCAGCGGGACGGCGGCGCCAAGGGGACGAGCAGCCGTCCCGGGCCGGGGCCGCGAGGCGTCCCGGGCACGGGGGCTGCTGACGGAGGGGAGTCATGGCCGACTCGAGCACGGCGGACCTCGGCAAGGGCAAGCGCATCACCGGCGGTGACCGGACCACGCTCGCCGACGAGCTGCGCAAGCGCTACGACGGGGGGGAGAGCATCCGGTCGCTGGCCAGCTCGACCAACCGCTCCTACGGCTTCGTCCACCGGCTCCTGTCGGAGTCCGGTGCGAACCTGCGCAGCCGTGGGGGAGCGAACCGCAACAGCAAGAAGGAGGCGTGACCTCCGGGATCGCCGACGGGTGGGTGCGGACGGCGCGCGAGGGCGCCGTCCTCACCGTGACCCTGGACCGCCCCGAGCAGCTCAACGCCCAGACGCCGGCCACCTGGGAAGCGCTGGCCGCTGTCGGTGCGTCGCTGGACGACGACGTGCGCGTGGTCGTCCTCCGCGGCGAGGGCCGGTCCTTCTCCGCCGGACTGGACCGCAGCCTGTTCAGCGCCGACCCCTCGACCTCCGGCGGGCTGGGAGAGCTCGGGCGGATGCCGGCGGAGCCGGCGCAGGAGCGGATCCGCGGCTACCAGGCCGGCTTCCGCTGGCTGCGCTCGCCCGGGATCGTCTCGGTGGCCGCGGTGCAGGGGCACGCCATCGGCGCCGGAGCGCAGCTGGCGCTGGCCTGCGACCTGCGGGTGCTCACCGACGACGCGAGCCTGCGGCTGGCCGAGGTCACGCTGGGGCTGGTCCCCGACCTCACCGGCACGAGCACGCTGACCGAGCTGGTCGGCTACTCGCGGGCGCTGGAGATCTGCGTGACCGGCCGCCCGGTACCGGCCGCGGAGGCGCTGTCGCTGGGGCTGGCGAACGCGGTGGTGCCGCGCGAGGAGCTCGACGCGGCGGTGGCGCAGTTGGTGGCGGCGCTGACCGCGCCCCCCGCCGGCGCCGTCCGCGAGACCGCGGCCCTGGTCCGCTCCGCCGTCCGCAACGACCCGGCCGCGCAGGACGCGGCCGAGCGGGCGGCCCAGGTGCGGCGGCTGACCGAGCTGGCCGCGGCGCTCGGCGGGTAGGAGCTCCGGCGGTCGTCCGCTCCGGGATGGACCTCCGGGAGGAATCCCCGGTCCCCGGGCGCCGTTGCCCGGTACCGAGACAGAAGGAGGTCCAGCCGTGAACACCATGACCTCCATGGCGGCGATGCGCTCGTTCAGGCGCGATCCGTCGGTGACCGCGCGGGAACTGCCGAAGGGCACCGTGCGGCGGGTGCTCGGCATCGCCCGGCCCTACCGCCGCGAGCTGTCCTGGTTCCTGCTGCTGGTCATCGGCTCGTCGGTCATCGGCGTCGTCACGCCCCTGCTGGCCGGCCGGATCGTCAACCGGATCGCCTCGCTGGAGGGCACGGCCGGGGACATCGTCCGCATCGCCCTGCTCATCGCCGGCCTGGCGGTGCTCGACGCCGCCATCTCGCTGGCCACCCGGTGGTACTCCGCGCGGATCGGCGAGGGCGTCATCTACGACCTGCGCTCGCGGGTGTTCGAGCACGTGCAGCGGATGCCGGTCGCGTTCTTCACCCGCACCCAGACCGGCGCGCTGGTCAGCCGGCTGAACAACGACGTGATCGGCGCCCAGCAGGCGTTCACCTCGACGCTGTCCGGTGTCGTCTCCAACGTCATCGGCCTGGTGCTGACCGCCGCCGTGATGTTCACGCTGTCCTGGCAGATCACCCTGCTGTCGCTGGTGCTGGTGCCGCTGTTCGTGCTGCCCGCCCGGCGGATCGGGCGGCGGCTGCAGGAGATCACGCGGGAGTCCTACGGGCTCAACGCGTCGATGAACGCGACCATGACCGAGCGGTTCAACGTGGCCGGCGCCCTGCTGGTCAAGCTGTTCGGCCGTCCCGGGGTCGAGGCCGAGGGCTTCCGCGGCCGGGCGGCACGCGTCCGCGACATCGGCGTCCTGTCGGCGATGTACGGCCGCACCTTCTTCACCGCGCTGACCCTCGTGGCGGCGCTGGCCACCGCCCTCGTCTACGGCCTCGGCGGCGTGCTGGCCTTCGAGGGTTCGCTGAGCCCGGGTGACGTCGTGGCGCTGGCGCTGCTGCTCTCCCGGCTCTACGGCCCGCTGACGGCGCTGTCGAACGTCCGCGTCGACGTCATGAGCGCGATGGTGAGCTTCGACCGGGTCTTCGAGGTGCTGGACCTCCCCCCGATGATCCGGCAGGCGCCCGACGCCGTGCCGGTCCCGGCCGCCGACCGGTCGGTCGAGTTCGACCGCGTGTCCTTCAGCTACCCGGCCGCCTCCGACGTCTCGCTGCCGTCGCTGGAGGAGGTCTCGCTGCCGGAGCACGGCGGGCCGACCGCGGTGCTGCACGACATCTCCTTCCGGGTGGAGCCCGGGCAGCTGGTGGCGCTGGTCGGCCACTCGGGCGCCGGCAAGTCGACCATCGCCAACCTCGTGCCGCGGCTGTACGACGTCACCGAGGGCGCCGTGCGCGTGGGCGGCGTCGACGTCCGGCAGGCGACGCTGGACTCGCTGCGCGATGCGATCGGGGTGGTGAGCCAGGACGCGCACCTGTTCCACGACACCATCCGGGCCAACCTGCTCTACGCCCGCCCCGATGCGACCGACGAGCAGCTGTGGAACGCGCTGACCGGTGCCCGGATCGCCGCGCTGGTGGGGTCCCTGCCCGACGGGCTGGACACCGTGGTCGGTGACCGCGGCCACCGGCTGTCCGGCGGGGAGAAGCAGCGGCTGGCCATCGCCCGCGTGCTGCTCAAGGCCCCGGGGATCGTCATCCTCGACGAGGCGACCGCCCATCTGGACAGCGAGTCGGAGGTGGCCGTGCAGCACGCCCTCGACACCGCGCTGGCCGGCCGCACGTCGCTGGTGATCGCGCACCGGCTGTCGACCATCCGCAGCGCCGACCAGATCCTCGTCATCGACGACGGTCGCATCGCGGAGTCGGGCACTCACGAGGAGTTGCTGGCGCTCGGCGGCCGGTACGCGGAGCTGTACCGGACCCAGTTCGCCGACGGCGAGCGTCGAACGGTCGGCGCCGCCTGACCACTACCGTTCCTCCTGTCCCATCCGCACCAAGGGGGAATCGTTGACTTCAGCCCATCCGCAGGACGCGCAGATCCGCGCCCTGTACACCGCGTTCCTCGAGGCGTGGAACCGGCGGAGTGGCGCGGCCGTCGCGTCCACCTTCGCCGACGACGGGGACATCGTCGGCTACGACGGCACCCACACCAGCGGGCGACTGTCCATCGCCTCGGAGCTTCGCCGGGTCTTCGGCAGCCACCCGACGGCGACCTACGTGGGGCTGGTCCGGTCCGTGCGCCAGGTCGCCCCGGGTGTCGCCGTGCTGCTGGCCCACGCCGGGGTCATCCCGCCCGGCGAGGAGGACCTCGACCCCGTGCTGCACTGCCAGCAGACGCTGGTCGCGGTCGAGGAGGGCAGCGACCGGTGGAAGATCTCGCTGTTCCAGATCACCCCGGTCGCCTTCGCGGGCAAGCCGGCAGCCCGCGAGGCGCTGACGACCGAGCTGCGCGGGCTGCTCGCCGTCCGGTGAGCCGGGAGGCCGTCCTCGTGACGGCGGCGGAGCTGCTCGCCGCGCCGCCGTCGGTCGTGCTGCTCGACGTCCGGTGGGCGCTCGGGGACGACCGCGGCCGGGAGCGCTACCTCGAGGGGCACCTGCCCGGTGCCGTCTTCGTCGACCTCGACACCGAGCTGGCCGGTCCCCCGTCGGCCGAGGCCGGCCGGCACCCGCTGCCGTCGGTGCAGCGGCTGCAGTCGGCCGCCCGCCGGTGGGGCGTCCACGCGGGTGACCGGGTCGTCGCCTACGACGACAGCAGTGGCCTCGCCGCGGCGCGCGCCTGGTGGCTCCTGCGCTGGGGCGGGCTGGCCGACGTCCGGCTGCTGGACGGCGGGCTCTCCGCCTGGCGGGCCGCCGGCGGGCCGGTGGAGTCCGGCGACGTCGTCCCGCCGGCCGGGGACGTCGTCCTGACCGGTGGTGGGATGCCGACGCTCACCGCCGACGAGGCGGCCACGCTGCCCGAGCGCGGCGGCGTCCTGCTCGACGCCCGCGCCGCCGAGCGCTACCGCGGCGAGGTCGAGCCGGTGGATGCACGCGCCGGGCACGTGCCGGGGGCGCGCAGCGCACCGGCGACGGCCGGACTGCAAGCCGACGGGACGTTCGGTGCAGCCGCTGTACTGAGCGTACGCTTCGCGGCACTGGGGGCGGTGCCCGGCGCCGAGGTCGGGGTGTACTGCGGCTCGGGGGTGCACGCCGCGCACGAGGTCGCCGCCCTGGCCGTCGCTGGCGTCGAGGCCGCGCTGTGGCCGGGCTCGTGGTCGCAGTGGTCGGCCGACCCCCGGCGGCCGGTCGCCGTCGGGCCCGACCACGGGCTCAGTGCAGCACCTTGAGCCCGATGACGCAGCCGATGATTCCGGCCACCAGCAGCAGCCGCAGGGCGGTGGCCGGCTCGTCACCGGCCAGCATGCCGATCAGGACGGTGAGCCCGGCGCCGATGCCCACCCACACGGCGTAGGCGGTGCCGGTCGGCAGTTCGCGCAGCGCGTAGGCGAGGCCGGCCATGCTGAGCACCAGCGCGACGGCGAAGACGACCGAGGGCCACAGCCGGGTGAGCCCCGCCGAGCGGCCCAGCGCGGTGGCCCACACCGACTCGAGGACCCCGGACAGGACGAGGACGATCCAGGACACGACAGCCTCCATCGAGGTCGCCGTCTTGTCGCTGTCCGGGTACGGCGCCGCTCGTCCGGGGGCCGATCGGGCCCGACCCCATGCTCGCACGCCCCTCGCACGTCAGCGGGAGAAGTGCGTCACCGGCCGCTCCTGCGCCACGCCGTCCAGGACGACGTCCACCGCCTCGTCGAGGAAGGCGACCAGCCCGGCGATCGGCAGCACGGCGGCGGCCGGGAAGTCGTAGCTCCAGGCCACGTCGGCCGGCCCGCCGGCCACCGACCAGTAGCCGCTGGTGCGCCCCTTGTACGGGCACTCGGTGCGGGTGGCGCTGGGGACCAGGTGCGCGGAGCGGACGTCGGTCCGGGGCAGGTAGTACCGCGTGGGCAGGCCGGTCTCGAACAGCAGGACCGGGGACGACGACTCGGCCAGCACGACCCCGTCGAGCTCGACCCGGACCCGCCGCGAGGACCGCAGGGCGTCGACCCGGGCGAAGGGGTTGCGCGGGTGGACGAAGACCTCCTCGTCCTCCTCGAACCAGGCGTCCAGCGCCGACCACTCGAAGCGCACGTACCCCGCCAGCGGCCCGTCGGTGTAGCACCAGCCGGCGGAGGGCCGGTCGGTGCCGCCGGCGCGCGGGCCGTGCCGGCGGGCGGGTCCGAGCGGCCGGTCCTCGTCCTCCCGCTCGTCGACCAGGACGGCGGGGTCGACGTCCTCGACCGGCACGTGGAACTGCGGGTACGGCGGCCACTCCCAGCCGTAGCGGGCCCGGGTGGTGTCGAGGACGACCCGTCCGGCCAGCTCGGCGCGGATCCGGCGGGGCACTGGCTCGACGTGCCCGACGGGCACGATCGCCTGCGGGTAGGAGCTCACGGGGCGATCCTGCACCCCGGGCGCCGATCGCGTCAGGCCTCCGGGCAGTTCTGGTCGATCCAGGTGCTGACCCGCTCGAACGCGGGCCCCACGGTGGTCTCGGCCTGCGCGATGACCTCCAGGGCCTGCTGCTCGGCGTCGGGCGCCGCCGGGTCGATGGCCGCGACGGCGTCCCGCACCTCGACGAACCCGTCCCGCGACGCCTGCCAGTCCTCGGCGATCTCGTCCGGTGCCTCGAGGGCGTCGAAGGCGGCCACGGTCTGGTCCAGCGCGTCGACCAGGGCCTCGACCCCCATGCCCTCGGCCTCGGTCAGCGCCTCACCGGCCTCGCCGAACAGCTCCTCGCCCTCGGTGCAGAACTCGGCGAACTCCCCGCCGGGTGAGGCGGTCGGGCTCGAGGTCGGGCTCGGCGCCGGGGAGGTGGGCGGGGAGGCGGTCGGGGACGCGGTGGTGGCCGGGCTGGCGGTCCCGTCGACCTCCTCACTGCACCCGCCCAGCAGCAGGCCGGCGGCGAGGACGGCGGGGACGACGACCCGGGAGTGGCGCAGCACGCCTCCACGCTAGCCAGCCGATCCCGGCCGTGCGCGGGGCAGCGGGGCGACCGGTCAGGCGCGTGCGGCGTCGTACCGGTCGAGCAGGACCGCGGCCAGGCGCGGGTCGGGCAGCAGGGGAGCGGTCACCGCGTCCGCGCCCGCCGCGGCCAGCTTGCCGGCGAAGTGCCCGGGGGCGAGCAGGTAGGCGGCCACGACGACGCGCTCGGCGCCGGCCCGGCGGGCGGCGGTGACCGCGTCGGGGACCGGCGGCTGGGCGGCGGAGCCGTAGCCGGTCGTCACCGGGCCGGCCCAGGACCGCTGGAGCAGGTCGGCGGTGCCCTCGACGTCGGCGACGGCGCGGGGGTCGCTCGAGCCGGCGGCGGCCAGCACGACCGCGGTGAGCGGGTCCCGCGGGTCGGCACCGGCGGCGAGCAGGCGGTCGGTGAGCACCTCGACCAGCCGCGGGTCCGGCCCCAGCGGCCGGGCGGCCACCACGCCGGTGCGGCCCTCGACGGCGGCGGCGATGTCGACGTGCACGTGGTAGCCGCCGGACAGCAGCAGCGGCACGACGACCGCGGCCCGCCCCTCGGCGGCCAGTCCTGCGACGACGTCGGCCACCGTCGGCGGCTGGACGTCGACGAACGCGGCCGTGGTGTCCAGGCCTGGTCGCAGGTCGCGGGCGGCCAGCGCGAGCTCGGCGACCAGCCGCCGGCCGGCGGGGTTGCGGGTGCCGTGCGCGCACGCGACGAGCACGGGGCCGCCCGGAGGGGCCGTGGAGCCGCTCACAGGCCGGAGAGCAGGCCGCCGTCGACGGGCAGCATCACGCCGGTCAGGTAGGACGCGGCGGGGGAGAGGCAGAAGGCCGCGACCCGGCCGAACTCCGCGGGGTCGCCGTAGCGGCGCAGCGGGATCCCCGCCTCGGCCGCCCGGCGGGTGGCCTCCGGGTCGCCGCTGCGGTTGTCGATCTCGACGATCCGGTCGGTGGCGATCCGGCCGGGCAGCAGGCCGAACACCCGGATGCCGCGCGGACCCAGCTCGGTGGCCAGCGACTTCGCGGTCATCGCCAGGCCCGGGCGCAGGCCGTTGGAGATCGCCAGGTGCGCGATCGGCTCGCGCACCGAGGTGGAGAGCACCAGCCCGACCGCGCTGCCCTCGCCGAGGGCGGGCACGAGCGCTCGGACCAGGCGCAGCGTGCCGAGCAGGACGGAGTCGATCGCCGCCCGCCAGTCGTCCTCACTGGTGTCGAGCACCGTGCCCGGCGCCGGCCCGCCGACGCTGATCAGCGCGCCGTCGAGCCGGCCCAGCCGCTCGCGGCCCTCGGCGACCAGCCGTCCGGCCGCGTCCGGATCGGCGAGGTCGGCCGCCGTCCCGAAGGCGCCGGGTGCGCCACCCAGCGACTCGGCGGCGCGGGCGACCGCCTCCGGCGTCCGGGAGCTGACCAGCACCCGGGCCCCGTCGTCGACGAGGGCCCGGGCGGCCGCGAACCCCAGCCCCCGGCTCGCGCCGGTGAGCAGGTAGCCGCGGCCGCCCAGGCCCAGGTCCACGCGCTCAGCCCTGCCGCAGCGAGCGGAGGACGTACTGCATGATCCCGCCGTTGCGGTAATAGCCCGCCTCGCCGGGGGTGTCGATCCGGACGCGGGCGTCGAACTCGACGTCGCCCGCGCGGACCTTGACCGTCCGCGGGGTGCGGCCCTCGTTCAGCTCGGTGATCCCGGTGATCGAGAACTCCTCGTCGCCGGTGAGACCGAGCGACTCGCGGTCCTGGCCCTCGGGGAACTGCAGCGGCAGCACGCCCATGCCGATGAGGTTGGAGCGGTGGATCCGCTCGTAGCTCTCGGCGATGACCGCCTTGACACCCAGCAGCGCCGTGCCCTTGGCCGCCCAGTCGCGCGACGAGCCCGAGCCGTACTCCTTGCCGGCCAGCACGACCAGCGGGATGCCGGCGTCGGCGTAGGCGACCGAGGCGTCGTAGATCGTCGTCGTCTCGCCGGTGAGGTGGTTCCGGGTGACGCCGCCCTCGGTGTCGGGCACCAGCTGGTTGCGCAGCCGGATGTTGGCGAAGGTGCCGCGGATCATGACCTCGTGGTTCCCGCGGCGGGAGCCGTAGGAGTTGAAGTCGCGCCGCTCGACGCCGTGCTCGGACAGGTACTTCCCGGCCGGGCTGTCGGCCTTGATCGAGCCGGCCGGCGAGATGTGGTCGGTGGTCACCGAGTCGCCGAGCACGGCCAGCGTGCGGGCTCCGGAGATGTCCTGCACCGGCTCCGGCTCGGCCGGCATGCCCTCGAAGTACGGAGGACGGCGGACGTAGGTGCTCTCGGCGTCCCAGTCGAAGGTGCGACCGGTCGGCGTCGGCAGGTTCTGCCACTGCTCGGTGCCGGCGAAGACGTCGGCGTAGCTGCGGCCGAACTGCTCGGCGGAGACGGCCTGATCGATCGTGCGCTGCACCTCCTGCGGCGAGGGCCAGATGTCGCGCAGGTAGACGTCCTGCCCGTCGGAGCCCTTGCCCAGCGGCTCGGTGGTCAGGTCCAGGTCCATCGTCCCGGCCAGCGCGTAGGCGATGACCAGCGGCGGCGACGCCAGGTAGTTCATCTTGACGTCGGGGTTGATCCGGCCCTCGAAGTTCCGGTTGCCCGAGAGCACCGAGACGACGGCGAGGTCGGCCTCGTTGACCGCGGCCGACACCGGCTCCGGCAGCGGGCCGGAGTTGCCGATGCAGGTGGTGCAGCCGTAGCCGACGAGGAAGAAGCCGAGCTTCTCCAGGTACGGGGTCAGGCCCGACTTCTCGTAGTAGTCGGTGACGACCTTGGAGCCCGGGGCCATCGTCGTCTTCACCCAGGGCTTGCTGGTCAGGCCCGCCTCGACGGCCTTCTTGGCCAGCAGGCCCGCGCCGATCATGACCTGCGGGTTGGACGTGTTGGTGCAGGAGGTGATCGCGGCGATGACCACGTGGCCGTTGTCCACGTAGGTCTCGGTGCCGTCCTCCATGACCACGCGGGTCGGCTTGGAGGGGCGGTCCGGCACGCGGTCGGGGACGACGGTGTGCGGCTTGCCGGCCTCGCCGTTGCCGGAGGCGAAGGGGCTGGCCGGGTCGGACGCCGGGAAGGTCTCCTCGACGGACTCGTCGACGTTGGAGGCGGCGTCCCGGGGCGCGTCGTCGTCGTCCTTCTGGATCTCGTCGATCGGGGCGTAGGTCGGCAGCACCTCGCGGAAGGCGGCCTTGGCGTCGGACAGCGCCACCCGGTCCTGCGGCCGCTTCGGGCCGGCGATCGAGGGGACGACGGTGGCGAGGTCCAGCTCCAGGTACTCGGAGAAGGCCGGCTCGCGCGACGGGTCGTGCCAGAGACCCTGCTCCTTGGCGTAGGCCTCGACCAGCGCGACCTGCGCGTCGCTGCGGCCGGTCAGCCGCAGGTAGGTGATGGTCTCCTCGTCGATGGGGAACATCGCCGCGGTCGAGCCGAACTCCGGGCTCATGTTGCCGATGGTGGCGCGATTGGCCAGCGGCACCGCGGACACGCCCTCGCCGTAGAACTCGACGAACTTCCCGACGACGCCGTGGCGCCGCAGCATCTCGGTGATGGTCAGCACGAGGTCGGTGGCGGTGGAGCCCTCCGGCAGCTCGCCGGTCAGCTTGAAGCCGACGACCCGCGGGATGAGCATCGAGACCGGCTGGCCGAGCATCGCGGCCTCGGCCTCGATGCCGCCGACGCCCCAGCCGAGCACGCCCAGGCCGTTGACCATGGTGGTGTGCGAGTCGGTGCCGACGCAGGTGTCGGGGTAGGCGACCACGCGGTCGCCCTCCTGCCGGGGGAACACCACGCGGGCCAGGTGCTCGATGTTGACCTGGTGGACGATGCCCATGCCCGGGGGGACGACCTTGAAGTCGTCGAAGGCGCCCTGGCCCCAGCGCAGGAACTGGTAGCGCTCGCCGTTGCGCTGGTACTCGATCTCGACGTTGCGCTCGAACGAGTCCGGGGTCCCGAACACGTCGGCGATGACGGAGTGGTCGATGACCAGCTCGGCCGGGGCGAGCGGGTTGATCTTGTCGGGGTCGCCGCCGATCTCGGCCATGGCCTCGCGCATGGTGGCCAGGTCGACGATGCAGGGGACGCCGGTGAAGTCCTGCATGACCACGCGGGCGGGGGTGAACTGGATCTCCTCGCTCGGCTCGGCCGAGGGGTCCCAGTTCGCCAGCGTCCGGATGTGGTCGGCGGTGATGTCCGCGCCGTCCTCGGTGCGCAGCAGGTTCTCGAGCAGGACCTTGAGGCTGAAGGGCAGCTTGTCGGCGCCCTCCACCGCATCGAGCCGGTAGATGTCGTAATCGGTGCCGTCGACGCTCAGCGTCGCCCGTGCCCCGAAGCTGTCCTTGCTCGCCACGTCTATGCGCCTACCCCTCGCCGGTCCGTCGCGGCGGTACCGCCGCGCTCGTTGCCACCCCCGATCATCCCAGCCCGCGCGGGCGGCTGCGCAGGTGAGGCGACCCTTGCCTCACTCGTGAGGTCGCCCACGCCGGGGGCTCCTACGGTGGACGCCGTGACCGACGCCGCCCCTCCGACCGGCCCTGGAGCCGTCCCCGGCTGGCTGGCCGACGCCTCCCGGATCACCGTGCTCACCGGTGCGGGCGTCTCCACCGACAGCGGCATCCCGGACTACCGCGGCCCGAACGGTGTCTGGACCCGCGACCCGGACGCCGAGAAGCTGGTGACGCTGTCCTACTACGTGTCCGACCCCGGCATCCGCAGCCGGGCCTGGCTGATGCGCCGGGAGCTGGGGATCGGCGACGTGCGGCCGAACGCCGGGCACCGCGCCCTGGTCGACCTGGAGCGGCAGGGGCGGTTGCGGGCACTGGTCACCCAGAACGTCGACGGGCTGCACCAGGCGGCCGGCTCCTCGCCGGGCGTCGTCCTGGAGCTGCACGGCACGGTACACGAGGTGGAGTGCCTGTCCTGCGGTGACCGGACGACGACGGCCGACGCGCTGGCCCGGGTCGACGCCGGCGAGCCCGACCCGGCCTGCCTGGTCTGCGGCGGCATCCTCAAGACGGCCACGGTCAGCTTCGGTCAGGCCCTCGACGCCGCGGTGCTCGACGCGGCGGCTGCGGCGGCGGCCGACTGCGACGTCTTCCTCGCCGTCGGCACCTCGCTGGGGGTGCACCCGGCCGCCGGTCTCACCGACGTGGCGGCGGGCAGCGGGGCGAGGGTCGTGATCGTCAACGCCGAGCCGACGCCCTACGACGCGATCGCGTCCCTCGTCGTCCGGGAGCCGATCGGCACCGCCCTGCCCCGGCTGCTGGCCGCGTGAGGGGCCGGTCGCCGGCCCGTGCTCGCGGGCCCGTCCTCGGTGAGCCGGCCCGGCGGGCGCCATGACGCTGCTCGCCGTGCACCTCGCCCTGGCGGCCGCCTACGCCGGGTTCCAGTGGACCGTGCGCGTCCTGGTGTACCCGCAGATGGCCCTGGTGCCGCCCGAGGCGTTCCCCGCCTTCGAGCACCGCCACCAGCGGCGGATCACGCGGGTGGTCGGTCCGCTGTTCCTCGGGCAGGCGGTCACCACGCTGTGGCTGCTGGTCGACCGCCCGGAGGGGACGCCGCTGCTCGCCGTCCTCGCCTCGGCGGCGTGCCTGGCCCTCGCGCTGGAGCTGACCGCGCTGGGTGCGGTGCCGCAGCACCGGCGGCTGGACCGCGGCTGGGACGCGGCGGTGCACCGGCGGCTGGTGCGGGTCGACACGTTCCGCGCGCTCACGGCGACGGCGGGCGTCGCCGCCGCGCTCTGGCTGCTGCTGGCGTGACGGCAGGAGCGGTGGGAGGCGCCGCCGGGCGCTACCGTCCGCGTCAGTGTCAGGGTGCTGAGCACCGCACCGGCTGGTTGCGGTGGTTGGGATCCTGGCCAGTGGTGATCTGGCTCCTACCGTCCGTGCCGCTCCCGATGGG
>NZ_JBJNRJ010000088.1:0-12851 GCF_046233715.1 Trujillonella humicola
AGGCGTCCTCTACGACGAGGGCGTCCACCAAGCCAACCGCAACCGAGCCCTCGGCAACGCCGCCTGAGCCGGTGGTTGACAGAGGGTGTCTCACCGGGCCACCTCCGCGCCGGTGGGGACGAGCGCGCCCGCCGCCGGCCCGCCGGGTGCCGTCGGTGGTGGTGACTCGCTCGATCCCCGGCGCCGCCGTCCGCTCGGGATCATCCCCGCGTAGCCGGCCGGGAACATCACCGCGACCTGCATGGTCATCAGGCCGAACAGGATCAGCGACACGTTGCCCGGGTTGTCGATGACGGAGGAGAGGATCGGACTCGACGCCGCGACCAGGAAGCCGGCGATGACGGGGCCGAACGAGCGGGTGACGCCGCCCACGACGGCGAGCGCCAGGATCGTCAGCGAGGCCAGCGGGGTGAACGACTGGGCCGACACCAGGTCCTGCGCCCCGGCGAAGAGCACGCCGCCCAGGCCGGCGAGGGCGGCGCTGAGGACGAAGACCCGGATCTTCCAGCCGCGGACGCCGAGACCGGCGACCTCGGCGACGTCGTCCCCCGCGGTGAGGATGGCCAGGGCCCGACCCCACGGACCCCGCAGCGCCCTGGCCACGAACCACATCGCGGCGAGCAGGACCACGACGACGAGCGCCAGGTAGGCGCGGTCGTCGGCGAAGCTGAGCGGTCCCGCCTCCGGACGGCCGACCCGGACGCCGGCCGGGCCGATGATCTCCTTGTTCTCGAACACCAGCTGCATGACGGCGTAGGCGAAGGCGAGCGTCAGCAGGGTGAGGAAGAGGCCCTGCAGCCGGAAGGCGCACACGGCGACCACCAGCCCGGCGAGCCCGGCGACCACGACCCCGCCGAGGGCCGCCAGGAACCAGGAGGCCCCGGACTCGAGCAGCTTCCCGGCCGTCACGGCCCCGATGCCCATGAACGCGACCTGGCAGAGGCTGATCTGGGCCGACGCACCGGTCAGCAGGTTGATCGACAGCGCGACGAGCGCGTAGACGACGCCACCGATGGCGACGTACACCCAGAAGCTGCCCAGCGTCACCGCCAGGAGGGCCAGCACGACCACCGCCACCATGGCGGGGACCGGTGAGTCGTTGCCGCGCTCGCGGGCCACGCGCTGCAGGCCGCCGCCCACCACGCGCAGACCGCGACGACCGGCCGGCTGCATCAGCAGCGCGACCACCAGCAGGACGAAGGGCAGGATGTCGCGGGCACTGCCGGAGAGGAACGCGAAGACGTCCGGGTTGCGGTCGGCCCAGGTCTGGGCGAAGGAGAGCAGGAGCGCACCGCCCAGCGCCAGCGGCATGCTCTGCAGCCGGCCGAGGACGGCGACCGCGAAGGCGTAGACGACCAGGACGCTCAGGATCGCCACGTCGAGATTCAGCAGCGGGGCCAGCAGGATGCCCGAGAGCGAGGCCAGCGCCGTGCCGAGGCTCCACGCGATGGCGTTCACCCGCCCGTAGGGGATCCCGGTCACCGCCGCCAGGTCGGGGTTGTCCACCACCGCCTGCATGCGCAGACCGAGCCGGCTGGTGACCATCAGCAGGCGGAGCCCGACGCCGATCGCGACGGTGACGACGATGACGCCGAGCTCGTTCACGGTCACGGTGGTGCCGAACAGGTCGACCGTTCCCGCCCCGAAGACCGACGGCACGGACCGGACCTCGCTGGTCCGCCAGATGACCTGGATGAGGCCACCGATGCCGATGCCGAGCCCGAGGGTGACGATGATCGCCGTCAGCATGTCGCGGGACCGTCGGAACAGGGTCGCCTGGATGGCGCTGCCCATGAGCGGGGAGGCCACGCAGACGACGAGCGCCGCGCTCAGCGGGGCGCTCAGCCCCCATCCGACGGTCAGTTGCCAGTAGAGGAACGCCGCGAGCGAGGCCTGGTAGCCGAACGCGAGGTTGAAGACGCCGGTGACGCGGAAGGTGACGATCAGCCCGAAGGCCGCCAGAGCGTAGATCATCCCCACGGCGACCGCGGAGACGACGAACAGCACGTCGACCATCAGGACGCACGCTCCTCGGCGGTGGGTGCGACCGCGGGGCGGCCGGTCTCGGAGAAGAACAGGTCGGCGAGTTCCTCGGCGGACAGGCCGCGCAGGTCGCCGGCCGCGCCGAACCGGGTGAGTTCGCCACGGACGAGCACGCCCGCGGTGTCGGCGACGGCGAGGGCGGCATGGGCGAACTGCTCGACCATGAGGATGGTCAGGCCGTCGTCCCGCAGCCGGTGCAGCGTGGCGAAGAGCTCCTCGACGATGCGCGGGGCCAGCCCTAGGGAGGGCTCGTCGAGCAGCAGCAGCGTCGGCCTGCCGGCCAGGCAGCGGGCCAGGGAGAGCATCTGCTGCTCGCCGCCGGACAGGTGGCCGGCGGCCTGCTTGCGCCGCTCGCCGAGGACCGGGAACAGCGTGAACGCGGTGTCCATCGCGTGGGCGTCGTCCGACCGACCGGCCGAACCCAGCAGCAGGTTCTGCTGCACCGTGAGGCTCGGGAACACCCCGCGCCCCTCGGGGAGGTAGGCGAGTCCCGCGCGGGCCCGGCGGTGCGCCGGGAGCCCACCGATGTCGCGGCCCGAGAGGAGGATGCGGCCCGCGTCGGCCGGGACCACGCCGGCAACGGCGTTCATGATGCTGGACTTGCCGGCCCCGTTGAGCCCGAGGAGCACGCTGATCGTGCCGGCGGACAGCTCGAGGTCGACGTCGTGGACGGCGGTGAGCTTCTCGTAGCGGATCCGCAACCGCTCGATGCCGAGGACCGGCGGGCCCGCCGTGGGGCCGGATCGCGGCTCCACGGCGGACAGGCCGTCACTTGAACGCATCGAAGTCGCCCGGGTCGATGATCTCCGAGCAGTTGAAGCCGTCCCCGGACATGTCGGCGCGCTCGAAGTCCGTGCCGTTCCAGACGATGTAGAGGATGCAGCGGGCCGGACCGAGTTCGCCGCGCTCGTACTCCAGCGGCCCGACGAGCCCGTTCGCGTCGTAGCCCGAGGGCAGGTCGTACATGTGGTCCAGCAGGGCGGTGCTCGAGGGTCCGACCTCCGCCACCGCGTCGGCGAACACGACGCCGGCCGCCCAGCCCGAGACCGCGAACGGGTCCTCGGCGAACTCCGCCGGGATGTACTCCGCGAAGTTGGCCAGCTCCTCGCCGTCGTCGCCGGCGAGCGCGGAGAACGACGGGCCGAAGAGCCTGCCTTGCACCGCCGCGGAGAGCTGGGCGTCCAGCGAGTTCATCAGGGCTCCGGAGACGCCGCCGCCGCCGTAGTAGTTGCCCTCGAAGCCGAGCTGCTCGGCGGCCTGGATGAAGCGCGCCATGTCACTGGCACCGATGTTGACGATCAGGTTCTGCGCCCCGGCGTCGATGGCCGGCTGGATGATCGGCCGGTAGTCCGCCTGGGTGAGGGATGCGTAGGCAGGCCGTGCCACCGGCTCCGCCTGGCCCTGCGCCTCCCAGGCGGCGAGGTGGCACTCGATGTCCTGGATCCCGATCGGGATGTCGTAACCGAAGAAGGCGACGTCCTGGGCGTCGTCCGCGATGGCCATGTCGGCCAGCCAGGGGGCGCAGCGCTCCTCGCCCTGCGAGGAGACGATGACGAAGAGGTTCTCGTGCTGGCCGAACCACTCCTCGCCGTTGCCCCAGCCGGCGATGGCGGGGATGCCCTGCTCCTCCAGGTACGGGGCGCCACCGGCGCTCGATCCCTGGGTCGCGTCCCCGACGGTGGCGATGATCCCGCGCTCCTCGACGAGGCGGCGCACCGCGGCGGCGTTCTTCGCAGGATCGGCCTCGTCGTCCTCGAGGAAGAGCTCGACCTGCTTGCCGTCGATCCCGCCCTGGTCGTTGAGCCACTCGACGTACGCGACCAGCCCGGCGCGGTAACCGTCGAAGGTGCCGCCCATACCGGTGATGGCGGTGACGTTCCCGATCGGGATCGTGTCCCCGTCGGCGGAGTTCCCGCCGCCGCCCGAGGACGAGCCTTCTGCGCTGTTGCACGCGGTCAGGGCGAGGGCGAGGCACGCCAGTCCGCCGATGAAGGGCGTTCTCCTGAGCATCTTCTACTCCACGAAGTCGAAATATCACGGTGAGTGATGGGATTGGGGTGTGCGGGACCACCGGGTCCGCAAGCGGGGAGCCCCGGTGCGGCCCGGGTGATCGGTGGTGCGGCGCGAGGCGGGGGCGGCTCGGCAGCGGCCGCCCCCGCTGTCAGGGCGTCAGGTCGTGGTCGACGCGGCGAGGGTGCCGGGGGACCGGGTGCCGGCGATGCCGGCCTCGGCGGCCACGATCTGCAGGGCCAGGAACCGGCCGTAGAAGCGGGCCATCTGCAGGTTCCCGCCCATGAACCACAGTCCCTCGTGACCGGAGCGGCGCCAGACGCCGCGCAGCTCGCCCTCGTCGTCCAGGCCCCAGACGGGCCTGCAGCGATCGGCGACCTCGTCGCCGAAGAGCCGGCGGGCGGTCGCGAGCATGCCGTGGTAACCGGTCGCGAGCACGACGACGTCGGCCTCGAGGGTGCTGCCGTCGGTGAGGACGACGCCCGAGGGGGTGAACCGCTCGACGGCCACACCGGAGCGGACCGCGATCTTGCCGTCGGCGATCAGCTCCGAGCAGCCGACGTTGACGTAGTAGCCGCCGCCCTTCTGGAGGAACAGCATGAGCGCGCCGGTGCCGTCGATGCCGTAGTTGAGCGCGAACCCGGCCTTCTCGAGCCGGTCGAGCAGTGGCTTGTCCACCGCCGTCATCGCCTCGGTCATGGCCTTCTGCAGGGGCGGGAGCGCGTGGAACGGGAAGGACGCGCTCAGCAGGTCCGCCACCTCGGTCGGCGGACCGCTGCCGTCGTACATCCCGGCCATGGCCATCCCCGACGTCTCGACGTTCACCACGTAGGTGCTCGATCGCTGGACCATGGTGACCTCGGCGCCGTGCTCCTGGAGGTCCTGGGCGATGTCGTGGCCGCTGTTGCACGTGCCGACGACGACCGCCTTCTTGCCGGCGTACTCCGCGCCCCCGGGGAACGTGCTCGAGTGGCAGAGGGTCCCCTCGAACTCCTCCGCGTGGGGGAGCTCGGGGATGTTGGGCTCGGTGCCGCTCACACCGGTGGCCAGGACGACGTGCCTCGGCCGCACCTGCCGCTCGCTGCCGTCCGCCCGCCGGATGGTCAGCGTCCAGGTCGCCGACGCCTCGTCGTAGCTGCTGTCGACCAGCTCGCTGCCGGTCCAGACGTTGAGCTCCATCGCCGAGGCGTAGAACTCGAGCCAGTCGGCGAGCTTGTCCTTGGGGGCGAAGACCGGCCAGTTGGGCGGGAAGGGCAGGTACGGCAGGTGGTCGTACCAGACCGGGTCGTGCAGGACGAGCGACGCGTAGCGGTTCCGCCAGCTGTCGCCGACCCGGGGGTTGCGGTCGACGACCAGGGTGTCGATCCCCAGTCGACCCAGCCGCGCCGCGACCCCGAGGCCGCCGTGCCCGGCGCCGATCACCACCACCGCGGGCTCGCCGTCGAGGAACTCCTGCTGCCGCTGCCGGTTCTGCGCCCAGGTGGTCGGGATCCGCTCCGAGCCCTGGGGGCCGCCGTGCGGCCGTCGCGCCTCGACGAGCTCCTCGTGCCCCTTGAGCTCCCGGGTGGCGGTCAGGACCGTCCAGGCGCGCCAGTCGTCGTCCGTCCCGGACGTCCGGGTCAGGCGGGCCACGCCCTCGCCCCGGGCGACCTCGGTCTCGAACTCGAAGCGGAACTGCAGGAAGGCGGCGTCGCCCTCGCCGATGACGTCGGCGGAGGACCCGGGCGCCAGCGCGAAACCGGTCGGGCCGGCGTCCTGCGCCGACCGGCCCTGAGTGGCGATCGCGTCCGGCCCGTGCGCGGTGCGCAGGTCCCAGGTGAAGGCGAGCAGGTCCCGCCACCAGCCGTCGGTCCGGAACAGCTGCGCCGCCCCCTCGCCGGAGGCGAGGGCGCGCTCGAAGCGGGCGAGCCAGTCGGTGGCGACGGCCTCGGTGGAGACGTCGGCGGAAGTGGGGCTGGTGGGCGGCACGAGTTCCTCTTCTCCTGACGGCAACGGGGCGCGCTGCCCCGCGGGGTCGTGGTGCGCACGAGGACCGGGTGCGGTCGCTCGCATCGCGGACTGCCACCCGCTGGATACCGGGTGCTCGTCCTGTGTGACGTCCTCCTCGCTCCGAGGAGTCGTCACCCTCGGTGAGGAGTTCTTGTGAGGCACGACACTAGCCATACCCTTCGAATCCTTACAAGAGTTTCCGGCGACCCTCTTCGTTGCGACTTCATGTCGGTCGAATCCGCTGCTCAGCGCCTCGACTGGGCGTCGGCGGCGCGTCGCCGTCGTGCTCTCCGCGCCAGTGGCGCAACGAGGACATGCCGACGGGCGCCCTTCACCGAGAGTGAGCAGGGCTCGGACGGGAGGGGGTGCCGAGGATGCCGCGGAGGCGGCTGGGGGCTGATCCCCCCGCGCCGCGATGTGTCTCCCGTCACCACAGACGCTAGAGCGGGCCGGCTGCGGATGGCATGGCTGCCGGAGCCAAGGTTTCGTCGTCCGGCATGGCTCCGGCATCCAGTGCGGCCGGTCGGGCCGGCGTCGGCGACGCGCGCCGGAGCGTCAGGGGGTGAGCAGACGCCGGCGCCGGAGGGCCCACCACACCTCGGCCAGCCGGTCGGTGTCCCGCAGCGAGACTCCCGTCGTCTCCTCGAACCGGGCGATGCGGTACCGGACGGTGTTGAGGTGCACGTGCAAGGCGCTCGCCGCGGGAGCGAGCTTCGCCTGGCAGGACAGGTAGGCCTCGACGGTGTCGAGCACCGCCTCCCCGGACGGGCCCTGCGCCACGTGCGGGGTGATGTAGCGGGCGTCCAGTGCGGCGCCGACCTCGTCGTCGGCCAGCACGGCGGGGAGGAGCCCGAGGTCGGCTAGCCGGCACACCCCCGGCCGGCCCACGTGCAGCGCCACGGCCAGGGCGCGGCCGGCCAGCCGGGAGGCCTCCGGGAGCTCGGCGAGCGGCGCCGCGTCGGCCACCCCGATCGTGTGCTCGCACCGCGCGCTCAGCGGGCGGCTGGTGACGCCGCACAGGTCGCCGTCCACCAGACCGTGCAGCACGCCGGCGCCGTGCGTCGCGTCGAGCCACGTCTCCAGGCGGAGCAGTTCCCGCTCGTCGGCCGGACGCGCCCGGAAGGGGTGGAAGGTGGCGGTCGTGTCCAGTCCGTGGGTCTCCGCGGTCCGGCGCACCTCGTCGGCGTCCACGCCCGGCGTCCAGAGGCGCCGGACGACCTCTCCTCGACGCTCCCGCTCGGCCCGGTCCTGATCGGACCGGGCGCGCTGGTAGCCGGCCACGACCGCCAGCAGGCCGTGGTCGAGCTCGTCGGTCGTCCGCAGCAGCCGCCGCAGGACCTCGGGGTGGTCGGCGAGCAGGTCGACGGCCTGCAGGACGTGGGCGCGCAGCAGGTCGAACGTCACCTTCCACACGTGCACGAGGTCCTCGACGGTGACCCCCTGCCGCGCGCGCTGCTCGCCCACGTCGCGGAACCAGGCCTCGTCCGCGGGGTTCATCGGCCCGTCGCCGGCGCGCAGGTGCTCGGTCAGGCGGAGGACGTGCCGCCGGACGGAGGCCCGGACCTCGTGCTCGGGCACGTTCGCGTAGCTGGGGCGCCCGCGCATCGCCCCGAGCATGCCCTCGACGAGCCCGTCCGTGCGCGCGAGGAGGTCGTCCACGAGGTCCTGGCCGGCGCGGCGCATGGCTTCTGCCCTCCTGCTCCCCGGGCACCCGGCAGGCCGGTCCGTGGGAACGCGCGGTCGATCTGCGGTGGCTCAGTCGCGATAGGTGTCCCAGGTCGGTGCGGTCTCGGGGTAGTCGGCCGCCTCGGGCTCGGTCCGCGGCCAGCGCATCCGCAGCTCGTCGCGGAAGCTGCCCGCCATCTGGTCGGCCGGTACCGCGTACATGAACGTGATCGACCGGCGGGCGAACAGCCACCGGCCGTCGACCCGCCGGTAGTCGTCCTCGTACCGGTAGGAAGCGAGCACCAGCGTGCTCCTGGTGGCGAGCTCCGCGTGGCCGTGCGACCAGCCCGACGCCGTCCCGTCCCCGTGCAGCTGCACCACGCCGGGGTGCGCGGTGTGCAGCATCGTCCGGTAGGTGTCGAAGCTGGCCACGTAGGCCGCCCGGATCTCGGCCGCGCCGGTCGCGGGGACACCCCGGCGCTCGAACACGCCGTCGGCCGTGTACATCGCGACCAGGGCGTCGATCGCGTGGTCGTCGACCGCCCGGGCGTAGAGCACCTGCAGGTCGGTGATCGCCTGCCGGTCGGCCTGGTCGCGCACCACCCGCGCCAGCACCGCCCCGTCCCCCTCGGGCAGCGCCGGCACGGTGGTGAGCGCCGCGGTGACCGCCGGCAGGTCGAGGCTCACGCGGTGGCGCCCTCGGCCGCCGGCAGGGTGCGCAGCACGTCCATGAGGACGTCGGGGATCGGCGACTTGCCGCCCTCGAGCGTCCGGCAGACGAAGGTCATCGTGCCGTGGGTGACCACCTCGTCGCCGCGGAGGAAGTCGAACCCGACGGTGTAGGACGACGACCCGACCCGGTCCAGCACCAGCCGGACGGTGAGCTCGTCGAAGACCCGGACCATCGCCTTGTACGTGCACTCCGAGTGCACGCCCACGGTCATGAAGCCGTGCTGCTCGGCGAGCTCGCCGCTGCGCAGGCCGTGGGAGTACAGCCAGGTGCTGTAGGCCCGCTCCATCCACGGGTAGTAGACGGCGAAGTAGGCGATGCCGACGGTGTCGCAGTCGCCGTAGCTCAACGGGAAGCTCAGCTGCGAGTCGCTCATGCCAGCACCACCGTCGCCGTCCCGGACACGACCGCATCCCCGTCCACGACCTCGAGCACCACGTCGCAGTCGGCCAGCCGGGCGCCGTCCTCCTCGCGCAGCGCGGTGACCGTGGCACGCACCCGGAGGTGGTGCCCGGCCAGCACGTTGCCCAGGAAGCGGACCCGCAGCCGGCGCAGCCGGTCCGGGCCGCCGGCCCAGGCGGTGACGGCGTTCATCACGTAGCCCATGTTCAGCGGACCCTGGTTGACCGGCCGGTCGCCCATGCCGAGCGCCCGCAGCGTCTCGACGTCCCAGTGGATGGCGGTCGGGTCGCTCAGCAACGCCGCCATCGTCTTCATCTTCTCGGCGCTGACCGACTCCACCTCGTACGGGGGGAGCTCGGTGCCGACCTCCACGGCGGTCGTCATGCGTCCCTCCGGGGGAAGACGATCGAGTTCCAGCAGGTGGCCACGTGCGCGCCGTCGGACTCGTCGTGCAGGTCCATCGAGTACCCGACCACGTCGAAGACCCCGGTCCGCCGGCCCACCTTGCGCTCCGCCGAGACGATCCCGCCGCTCACCCGGTAGCCGGCGCCCACCCGCAGTGGCCGGTGCAGCGTCGTCTCGTGCTCGCCGAAGACCGGGCCGTCCGCGGCGGTGGCGCCGAACCAGGCGAACAGCTCGTCCCAGGTGATGCCCATCGCCCCGGTGGCCGCCATCCAGGCGAACAGCGGGTGGGCCACCTGCTCACCGCCGTCGCGCAGGGACGGCGGTGGTGCGAGCACGGTGTCGGCCAGGAGCCAGGCCCGCCACGGGTGCACGGTGTACGTGCCGCCCGGGAAGGCCCGGCCCACCTGACCGTCGAGATCGGCTTCCGCGAAGCCCACTCAGACGCCCCGGTCCCGGTCGGCCCAGTACGGGTCGCGCAGGTTGCGCTTGAGGATCTTCCCGGTCGGCGCCTTGGGCAGCTCGCCGACGAAGTCCACCGAGCGCGGCTTCTGGTAGCTCGCGAGGTGCTTCTTCGCCTCCTCGATGATCTCCTGCTCGCTGGCCGACTGCCCCGGCTTGAGGACGACGACGGCCTTCACCGACTCGCCCCACTCGTCGTCCGGGACGCCGAACACCGCGCACTCGAGCACCGCCGGGTGCTGGTTGATGGCCTCCTCCACCTGCACGGAGTAGATGTTCTCCCCGCCGGAGATGATCATGTCCTTGGCCCGGTCGACGATGAAGACGTAGCGGTCCTCGTCCCAGGTGGCCATGTCACCGGTCCACATCCAGCCGTCGCGGATGGTCTGCGCGGTGAGCTCGGGCTGGTTGAGGTAGCCGATCATGTTCTGCTCGCCGCGCACGACGATCTGCCCGGCGGTCCGGCCGTCGCGCGGGACGTCGTTGCCGTACTCGTCCACGACGCGGATCTGGGCGGTGAAGCCCTCCCGGCCGCAGGAGCGCAGCCGCTCGGGGTGGATCCCGTTCACGGCGTTGATGTGGTCCTCCTGGGAGAGGAACGTCATCCCGGCGCCCTCGGTCTGCCCGTAGCCCTGGATCATCGTGCACGGGAAGTTGTCCATCGCCGCGCGGACGACCGAGGACGGCATCGGCCCCCCGCCGTACTGGAAGTTGCGCAGGCTGGACAGGTCGTAGGACGCGAAGTTCTCGACGGCCATCATCCAGTTGATCATCGTGGTGATGCCGAGGAAGGCCGAGACCTTCTCCTCCTGGATGATCTCCAGCGCCTGCTTGGCCTCGAAGTTGACCAGCACGAGCGGGCAGCCGTGCCGGTTGTAGTTCATCGCCAGCACGATCGGGATGTGGTACATCTGCCCGGTCAGCATGTAGACGTCGCTGGGCACGATCCGCTCGGCCACGGTCTGCGCCAGCATCATGGCCCCCGCGCTGCGGTGGGTGTGCATGGCGCCCTTGCTCTTCCCGGTCGTGCCGCCGGTGTAGAGGATGAAGAACGGGTCGTCGTCCAGGACCGAGGAGACCCAGATCGGCTCCTGGTCGCTCGCGCCCTCGACGAGCGCGGCGAAGCTGCCGTCGCTCTTGTCGCCGAACTGCAGCCAGTGCGGGACGTCGACGTCGCGCTGCAGCTGCTCGATCGCGGGGGCGAACTCGTCCTGGCTGATGATCACCTTCGGTGACGCGTCGCGGACGATCGTGGCGAGCTCCTCGCCGGCCAGCCGCCAGTTCAGCGGCTGCAGCATGAGACCGGCGCGCCCGGCGGCGAAGTACAGCGCCATGAACTCGGCGCAGTTGCGGGACAGGACGCCGAAGCGGTCGCCCTTCTCCAACCCGAGCCCGCGCAGTCCGTTGGCCAGCCGGCGGACCAGCTCGTCGAACTCCGCATAGGTGAGTCGCCGGTTGTTCGGCACGTCGATGACGGCCTCGTTGCGCGGCGTCAGCGCCGCCCACTTGGCGGGGATGAGTCCCTGGTTCATCTGACCTTCCTCGTCTCGACGCTGTGACGGGCTGCACAGACCTGACTGGGCGAACCATATGCATGTTTGCGTCCCGGCGCCAGCCCCTGCCGCCGGGCGGTCGCCGGCGGATCCGGCCTCCGCCGGTCCGCATCACGGATGGGTCTCAGGGGCCGAGGGCCCTTGACGCGCGGAAACAACCATGACATCAATGCGCATCGTTATCCGCGTCACACCTGGCGTCGGGCCGGCGTCCGGACGTCCCGACGCCGGCCGGAAGACGCCAGATCGAGGCTCCACCGCACCACGACTGCACCGCTGCACTCGTCCGAATCGGAGACCACGCACATGAGACCTCGTTCCCTGGCTGCCTGCGCCGCCGCGGCGGCGCTGCTGCTGACCGCCGCCTGCTCCGACACCGACGACGGGGGGTCGGACGGCGGCAGCGGTGGCGGCGGCGGCGGTTCCGCCGGCGCCCGGCTGGGCGACCTGCCGGTCCTGGAGCTCACCCCCGAGATCGAGGAGGCGGCCACGGCCGCGGCGGAGGCCGCCGGCGAGCCCGTCGAGCTGCCTGCGCAGACGATCGGCTACATCTCCTACGGCGAGGCCATCCCGATCTCGGCCCGGCTGACGCAGGGTGTCCAGAACGCCGCGTCCGCGCTCGACTGGGAGCTCCAGGTCTGCGACGGCCAGTCCACGCCGCAGGGGCAGCTCACCTGCGCGACGAACTTCGTCAACAGCGGCGTCGACGCGATCCTGACCAACGGCATGCCGCAGTCGTCCATCGCACCGGCGCTCACCCAGGCCGAGGCGGCGGGCATCCCGGTGATCAACATCGGTGGCTACATCGGCCAGGAGGACCTGTTCGACGGCTCCATCTACCCCGACGAGGCGCAGTTCGGCGAGGTGCTCGGCGACTGGCTGGTCGAGCAGCTGCCCGAGGGCGGGCCGATCGCCACGCAGACCTTCCAGGCCGACTTCGTCATCCAGCGGCTCGAGGGGCTCGACCAGGCGCTGGAGGGCTCCGACGTGACGATCGGGGACACCTTCGACGCCGACGCGGCCAACCTGATCCCCGGCGCGCAGCAGTCCGTCTCGTCCTCGTTCAACGGCAACCCCGACATCCAGGCCTACTACCTGACCTTCTCCGGTTCGGAGATCGGTGCCGCGCAGGCCATGCAGGTGCTCCGGCCGGGTGCGCAGTTCCCGGAGCGGCCGATGATCGTGACCTTCTACGCCAACCTCCCGACCATCGACCTGATCCGGAGCGGGCAGGTCGACGCGGCGGCGGAGAACACCCACGAGTGGATCGCCTGGGTGGCGATGGACCAGCTGGCCGAGTACTTCGCCCGGGACACCGCCATCTCCACCGAGCCGCGGCCGGACTACGGCGACGACCTGGACTTCTGGCGCAACTTCGTGGTCGACGCCGAGAACCTGCCGGAGGAGGGCGAGCTCGCGCCGCCGCCGGTCGACTTCGAGGGCTTCTTCACCACGAAGTGGTCCACCGAGTTCACCAACCTCTCGCAGTAGCAGCACCACCTCCCGGGGGGGGGGGGGGGGGGGGGGGGGGGGGGGGGGGGGGGGGGGGGGGGGGGGGGGGGGGGGGGGGGGGGGGGGGGGGGGGGGGGGCCGGG
>NZ_JBJNRJ010000089.1:0-12665 GCF_046233715.1 Trujillonella humicola
GGGGTGGGCCGGGGGGCCGGGGGTGGCCACGTGGCGGGGGGATCGGGGAGGTTGCGGCCGGCACCCCCCGGCCAACGTCCCGAACTCCCCGGCATCGTGACCGTCCACAGCCGACGCGGCCGTCCACCGGCCGCCGCAGGACGCCGTGGGGGGCCGCCTCGCCCACGACGCTCGGCCCGTGGAACCCCAGCCCTCCGAGCTCGTCCTGCGCCGCACCGCTCTCGCCGAGGGGTGGTCGGACGACGAACTCGAGAGGCGACTGCGCCGCGGTGAGCTGACGCGCCTGCGGCCCGGCGCCTACGCCCCGCCTCAAGGTCCGGACCAGGCCACGCTGCGGCACCGCCAGCTGGTCACCGCCACACTCGCCGCGCTGCGCCGGCCCGCGGTGGTGAGCCACCAGTCCGCCGCCGTCGTCCACGGCCTGCCGTTGTGGGGCGCCCCGCTGGACCGGGTGCACGTGACCCGGCGACCGCCGGCGTCCGGCGAGATCGGGCGGCACCTGCACTGCCACGTCGCACGGCTGCCGGACGAGGACGTGACCGCTGCAGGCGGCGTGGCCGTCACCACCCGCGTGCGGACCGCGCTGGACCTGGCCCGCACGCTGCCGTTCGAGCCGGCGGTGGCGATGCTGGACCGCTGGCTGTTCCTGCGCCTGATCACCGCGGGAGAGCTCGCCGACGGGGTGGCCGATCTGGGGCGGCTGCCCGGCGCCCGCGTCGCGCTGCGTGCCGTGCGGTTCGCCGACGGCCGCAGCGAGAGCGTGGGGGAGAGCCGCAGCCGGGTGCTGCTGCACCGGCTGGGCCTGATGCCGTCGACACTGCAGCTCCCGATCGCCGACGCCATGGGCAACCCCCTGGGCCGCGTCGACTTCGCCTGGGAGGACGCCCGGGTGATCGGCGAGTTCGACGGGCGGGTCAAGTACGGCCGGCTCCTCCGCCCGGGGCAGGACCCGGGGGACGCCGTCTTCGACGAGAAGATCCGGGAGGACGCCATCCGAGACCGGGACCTCGGCGTCGTCCGCTGGATCTGGCGGGAGCTCACGCCCCAGGCGCTGGGCCCGCGGGTGTCCCGCGCGCTCGAGCGGGGCCGCCGCCGGCCGGTCTGAACGCCCGCGTTGCCGGGGACTTCCGGACGTCGCCGGCGGGATCTCCCCGGCAACGTCCGGACTCCACCGGCAGCGTGAGGCGGACCAGCGTGAGGCGGACCGGCGGACCGGGGCTCAGGTGGCCGGCGACGTGGCGCCAGGGGTGAGCTGGTGGCGCCCCCCGACCAGGGCCGGCGCGGCTACTCGAAGGAGTGCTCGGGGCCGGGGAAGGTGCCGCCGCGGACGTCGTCGGCGTACTCCCGCGCCGCCCGCATCAGCTCGGCCCGCAGATCGGCGTACTTCTTCACGAAGCGCGGCACCCGCCCGCCGGTGAAGCCGGCCATGTCGGGCCACACCAGCACCTGCGCGTCGGTGTCCGGGCCGGCGCCGATCCCGATCGTCGGGATCCGCAGTTCCTTGCTCACCTCGCCGGCGATCGCCGCGGGCACCATCTCCAGGACGACGGCGAACGCCCCGGCCTCCTCCACCGCGCGCGCGTCGGCGCGCAGCCGGTCGGCCCCCGCGCCGCGGCCCTGCACCCGGAACCCGCCGAGGGCGTGCTCGCTCTGCGGGGTGAACCCGATGTGCGCCATGACCGGGATGCCGGCCTCGGTCAGCGCCCTGATCTGCGCGGCCACCCGCACCCCGCCCTCGAGCTTGACCGCCTGCGCCCCGCCCTCCTTCATCAGCCGGAACGCGTTCTCCAGCGCCTGCTGCGGCCCGGCCTCGTAGCTGCCGAAGGGCATGTCCGCGACCACGAGCACCCGCGTCGTCGACCGGGTCACCGCCTTGGTCAGCAGCAGGATGTCCTCGACGGTCACCGGCACGGTCGAGGTGTGCCCGAGGACGACGTTGCCGGCCGAGTCGCCGACCAGCAGCACCGGGATGCCGGCCTCCTCGAACACCGACGCGCTGACCGTGTCGTAGGCGGTGAGCATCGCCCACTTCTCGCCGCGCTCCTTGGCCTGCAGCAGGTGGTGCACCCGCACCCGCGCCGTCGACGTCCCCCCGTACAGCGGCGACTCGCTCATGCCTGTGCTCCCTCGCGGACGGTCGGCAGGGTCTCCCGCCAGCGGTTGGTGACGGGCAGCCGGCGGTCCCGGCCGAACGCCTTCAGGCTGATCTTGGTGCCGGGGGCGGACTGGCGGCGCTTGAACTCCGCGCCGTCGACCAGCCGCAGCACCCGCGCGACCACCTCGGGGTCGTGCCCGCGCTCGAGCAGCTCGGCCATGCCGAGGTCGCGGTCGACGTAGTCGGCGACCACCGCGTCGAGCTCCTCGTAGGACGGCAGCGAGTCTGTGTCGACCTGCCCGGGCGCGAGCTCGGCCGACGGCGGCTTGTCGATCGAGTTCTGCGGGATCGGCTCGGTCTCGCCGCGCTCCCGGGCCCACGCGTTGCGCCAGCGGGCCAGCTCCCAGACCAGCGTCTTCGGGACGTCCTTGATGGGTGCGAAGCCGCCGGCCGAGTCGCCGTACAGCGTCGAGTAGCCGACGGCGACCTCGCTCTTGTTGCCCGTGGTCAGCAGCAGGTGACCGTGCTGGTTGGACAGCGCCATGAGCAGCGTTCCCCGCACCCGCGCCTGCAGGTTCTCCGCGGCGAGCCCCGACAGCTCCACGGACGACTCGTAGGCGTCGACCATCGGCGCGATCGGCACGACCGAGTAGTGCAGCCCCAGCCGTTTCGCCAGGTCCTCGGCGTCGGCCAGGGAGTGCTCGCTGGACCACCTCGAGGGCAGCCCCACGCCGTGCACCCGGTCGGCGCCCAGGGCGTCGACGGCCAGCGCGGCGCAGACCGCCGAGTCGATCCCGCCCGACAGCCCCAGCACCACCGAGGGCATGCCGTTCTTGTCGATGAAGTCCCGCAGCCCGAGGACCAGCGCCCGCCAGACCTCCTCGCAGTCGGACAGCGGGTCGGCGACCACCCCCGGCGCGGGCTCGAACGGCGGCACCGGCTCGGCAGAGACCACGTGCCGGGTGACCGTCATGGGCCCGATCCGGCCCTCCCGGCGCCCGGGTACCGACGCCGGGTCGATCGCCAGGTCCACGGTCGTCAGGTGCTCGACGAACTGCGGCGCGCGGGCCAGCAGCGTGCCGTCGGCGGCGACCACCATGGAGTCCCCGTCGAACACCAGCTCGTCCTGGCCGCCGACCTGGTTGCAGTACACGATCGTGGCCCGAGCCTCGGCCGCCCGGCGGCGGACCAGCGGCAGCCGCAGGTCGTCCTTGGCCCGCTCGTAGGGGGAGGCGTTGGGGGAGAGGACGACGTCCACCCCCGCCTGCCCGGCGACCCCGCACGGGCCGCCCTCGACCCACAGGTCCTCGCAGATGGTCAGCGCGACGTCCACCCCGTGCAGCCGGACCACCGGCAGCTCGGTGCCGGGCACGAAGTAGCGCGCCTCGTCGAAGACGCCGTAGTTGGGCAGGTGCCGCTTGTAGTAGCGGACGACGACCTCGCCACCGTGCAGCAGCGCGGCCGCGTTGCGCGGTGCGCCGCGGCGCGGGTTGGCGTCCGAGGGCCGGTCGTCGTCGGTCGGCGGCTCGTCGACCGGCGCCGGTCCGCTGCCCTCGGTGTGCGCGAGGTAGCCCACCACCACGGCGGTGTCCCCGAGACCGCGCTCGGCGAGCCGGGCGGCCAGCTCGACCAGCGCCCGCTCGCTGGCCCGGGCGAACGACTCGCGCAGCACCAGGTCCTCGGGCGGGTAGCCGGTGAGCGTCATCTCGGGGAAGACGACGACGTGCGCGCCGGCGTCCGCGGCCCGCGCGGTCCAGTCCACGACCGACCCGGCGTTCCCGGTGACGTCCCCGACACGGGTGTCCACCTGGGCGAGGGCCACTCTGAGCTGCAGCAGTTCTCCCACGCGCCCATCCAACTCCGCGCCCTCCGGCCCGGCCAGGCGGGTCCCGGGGGCGGTCCGGCGCGCACGCGCCCCGACACGCGCGCGGCGCCCCCGTGTGCGCCGCGGCCGGACCGGGCAGGCTGGGGGTGCCGACACCCCACGGCAGTTCACATCACAGCAACGAGCGGACTGGATCATGGCCAGCATGGACCGACAGCAGGAGTTCGTCCTGCGGACCCTCGAGGAACGCGACATCCGCTTCGTGCGGCTGTGGTTCACCGACGTCTCGGGCTACCTCAAGGCGGTGGCGGTGGCCCCGGCCGAGATCGAGGCGGCCTTCGCCGAGGGCATCGGCTTCGACGGCTCGGCGATCGAGGGCTTCGCGCGGGTCTACGAGTCCGACATGCTCGCCAAGCCCGACCCGGGCACCTTCCAGGTGATGCCCGCCCGCGCCGGCCTCGCCAGCGACACCGCGCGGATGTTCTGCGACATCACGCTGCCCGACGGCTCCCCGTCGTGGGCCGACCCCCGGCACGTGCTGCGCCGCGCGCTGGGCAAGGCCGCCGACATGGGCTTCACCTTCTACACCCACCCCGAGGTGGAGTTCTTCCTGCTGGAGGACCTGCCGACCGACGGCAGCCCGCCGCGGCCCGCCGACGCCGGCGGCTACTTCGACCTGTCGACGCACAACGTCGCGCACGACTTCCGCCGGGAGGCCGTCTTCGCCCTGGAGGCCATGGGCATCTCGGTGGAGTTCAGCCACCACGAGGTCGCGCCCGGCCAGCAGGAGATCGACCTGCGCTACGCCGACGCCCTGTCGATGGCCGACAACATCATGACGCTGCGGCACGTCGTCCGGGAGGTCGCGCTCGGGCAGGGCGTGCACGCCACCTTCATGCCCAAGCCGTTCACCGACCTGGCCGGCTCGGCGATGCACACCCACCTGTCGCTGTTCGAGGGCGACCGCAACGCCTTCCACGACCCGGCCGACCCGATGAAGCTGTCCACGACCGGCAAGCAGTTCATCGCCGGCCTGCTCACCCACGCCCGCGAGGTCACCGCCGTGACCAACCAGACCGTCAACTCCTACCGGCGGCTGCTCGCCGGCACCGAGGCGCCGACGGCCGCGACCTGGGGGCGGGCCAACCGGTCGGCGATGGTGCGGCTGCCCAGCTACAAGCCCAGCAAGGCGCAGTCGGCGCGGGTGGAGGTCCGGACGCCGGACTCCGCCTGCAACCCCTACCTCACCTTCGCCGTGCTGCTGGCCGCCGGGCTGCGCGGGATCGAGAAGGGCTACGAGCTGCCGCCCGAGGCCGAGGACGACGTCTGGTCGCTCACCGACACCGAGCGGCGGGCGGCCGGGTACGAGGACCTGCCGGTGTCGCTGGGCGAGGCGCTGACGGCGATGCAGGGCAGCGAGCTGGTCGCCGAGACCCTGGGCGAGCACGTCTTCCAGTTCTTCCTGCGCAACAAGTGGGAGGAGTTCAACTCCTACCGGCAGAACGTCACGCCGTTCGAGCTCAAGCGGTACCTGCCCGGCCTCTGAGCGCCGGCCGGCGGCACCGGGGGGAGAGTTTCCGCCGGTCCCGCGCGGCCGGGCGTGTGCCAGGCTCCGCGGGCCCGGCGAGGTGCAGGAGGGCGGGTGGCGATCGATCGCGGGGTCTCCGCGCGGCGGACGGATGCGGTGCTGCTCGCGGGGCTGCTGCTCGTCGTGGCGCAGACGGTCGTGCGCGCCGTCGTCGTCGTCCCCTCCTACTACTCGCAGGACGACTTCCACCACCGGTACCTGGCCCGCGAGCTGGGCCTGTCCGCGGAGTACCTCGTCCGCGACCACAACGGGCACCTGGAGATCGGTCTCAACCTCGTCGTCTGGCTGATCGGCCGGGATGCCGGGCTGTCGTTCCTGCCCGCCGCGCTGAGCCTGCTGATCCTCCAGTTGGTCGCCTCCCTGCTGCTCCTGGCGGTGCTCCGGCAGGTCGCCGGCCCGTCCCCGTGGCTGCTGGTCCCGTTCGCCGGCTACCTGTTCACCCCGCTGGCCCTGCCGGTCGCCACGTGGTGGGCGGCCGGGCTGGAGGCGCTGCCGCTGCAGATCGCGCTGCTCGCCGCGGTGCAGGGCCTGCTCCGGGCGCTGCGGGGCGGCTCCCGCTGGTGGACCGTGGCCGCCGTCGCCGGGCACGCGCTCGGGCTGCTGTTCTACGAGAAGGCGCTGCTGGTCCTGCCCACGCTGGTGGCCGTGCTGCTGCTGGTGGAGTGGGCGGACGAACCGCTCGGCCGCCGGTTGCGGCTGCTGGTCCGGAGCCGGCCGCTGCTGCCGCACCTGCTCCTCACGGCGGCCTACGTCCCGCTGTACCTGTCGGTCGTCGACTCCACGGCGTCGCTGGACGTCGACCCCGGACGGGCGCTGTCGGCGGCCGGGGAGACCGTCTCCCGGCTGCTGCTGCCCGGGGTGCTCGGCGGCCCCTGGACCGGTGGGGCGGAGAACACGGTGTTCCCCGACGTGGGGCCGGTGCGGGCCCTGCTCGCGGGCCTGGTGGTGCTCGCGGTCGTCGGGGTGAGCGTCCGGCTGCGCGGCGCCCGGGCGGTGCAGGCGTGGGTGCTGGTGTGCGGCTACGTGGCGGTGGACCTCGCGCTGGTGCAGCTCGGACGCGCGGACTTCCTGGACCTGGTCGTCCGCGACCCGAGGTACCTGACCGACGCCCTGCCGGTCATCGCGATCGGGACCTGCGCGGCGTTCGCCCGCCCGCCCGCCGAGCGGCGGACCACGCCGGACGCGTCCGCGCCCCGTGCGCCGGTCGGATCGGCGGCCCGGTCGGCGGCCGGGCCCCTGGCCGCGGTCGCGGCGCTGGTGGCCAGCTCCCTGTTCTCGACCGCGCTCCTGGCCGAGGACGTGCAGCACCGGGACTCGCGGGCCTACGTCGAGGCCGTGCTCGCCGGGATCGACGGCGACCCGGCCGTGTCCGTCCTGAACACCGAGCTGCCGTTCGGGATCAACCTCTTCGCCGAGCCCGCCGACGTGCGGGGGCTGCTGCGGACCCTCGGCGAGGAGCGCGAGTTCGACCGGCCGGGCACGGAGCTGCGCATGTTCGACGGCGAGGGGCGGCTGTGGCCGGTGCTGCTGCTCGCCCCCCGGCTGCAGGTGTCCGGCCCGGTGCCGGGCTGCGGCTGGCCGATGGACGAGGGCTGGCAGCCGCTGGGGGATCTGCCGGCCGGCCCGGAGCTCGCGGTGCTGCAGGTCGACTACCGCAGCGGCGAGGAGGGGACGCTGCACGTGTCCGTGGGGGGCGACCGGCAGCAGCTCGAGCTGCCGCCGGGCTCCCGGCGGGCGAGCTTCGTGGTCACGGGCCGGGAGGGGCCGGTCCAGGCGCGCGTGACCGGGGCGGCGCCAGGCGCGGTGTGCGTCGAGGGCGCGACCGTCGGGGCACCGTGGCCCGACGGCGCGGCATGAGCCGGGAGGCGGGTTCCGGGGCGGGTCACGGGCCCGGCCGCGGCTAACCTCGACGCGTGCCCGACCGCCCCGCGCGCCTGCTCGTCGTCGTCCCCAGCCCGACCGACCCGCCGGCCCGGCTGGGGGAGTGGCTGCGCGACGCCGGCCTCGAGCTCGACGAGCGGTCGGTGCGCGAGGGCGACGAGCTGCCCGCCGACCTGACCGGGTACGACGGCCTGCTGGTGATGGGCGGCCCGCAGTCGTCGCTGGACGACGAGGAGACCTCGCCCGAGCTGGTCGGCGTCCGGCACCTGCTGGGTCAGGCGGTGGCGGCCGACCTGCCCGTGCTCGGCGTCTGCCTGGGGGCGCAGCTGCTCGCGATGGCCGGCGGCGGTCGGGTCCGCGTCGGTGTCGAGGGGCCGGAGGTGGGGGCCACGCTGGTCGCCCGGCGCGACGTGGCCGGGCACGACCCGCTGTTCGGGCCGCTGCCGCTGTCGCCGGACGTCGTCCAGTGGCACCACGACGAGATCAGCGAGCTGCCGGCCGGGGCGGTCCTGCTGGCCAGCAGCCCGCAGTACCCGCACCAGGCGTTCCGGGTCGGACGGCACGGCTACGGCCTGCAGTTCCACGTCGAGACGACCCCGCAGATGGTGCGCGCCTGGGCCGACAGCGACCCGACCGGGGTGGCCGCGTCCCCGTACGGCCCGGCCGAGCACGAGGCCCGGGCCGCCGCGGCCGCCGACGACCTCGCCGCGGTGTGGGCGCCGTTCGCCGCACGCTTCGCCGGGCTGGTCCGGTCGGTCGCGCAGGCCCGCGCGTGACGGCGGCCCGGGAGATCCCGCGACCGGCCGTCGTCCGGCTGGTCCGGTTCGGCTTCCAGGACGGGGAGAAGGCCGCCGAGCTGCTCTCCGACCCCGCCCTGGGGCTGTGGGACCTCGAGCGCAACGAGCCGGCCGACCCCGAGGCCGGCTCGGTGGTGTCGGCGCTGGCCCGCGCCGGGGACCCCGACCTGGCGCTGTTCGCGCTGCGCCGGCTGGTCGAGTCGCTGGACCGCGACGACCCGTCCGGCGGCGCCGCGGCCACCCTGCTCGCCCGGTTGCGGGGCTCGGCGCAGCTGCGCGGCCGGCTGCTGGCGGTGCTGGGGGCCAGCTCCGGTCTGGCCGACCACCTGGCCGCCCACCCCGGCGACTGGACCGAGGTGGACGACGAGGACGACGGCGCGACCCGGCCCAGCCGGCCCGGTCTGCAGCGGCAGATGCTCGCCGCGGTCGGCGCGGACCCCGACGACCCGCCGTGGGGTGTGCGGCTGGGGCGCGGCGCCCCCGACGCGGACCCGCAGCGGGTCGCCGCCCTCCGGCTGGCCTACCGGCGCGCCATCCTGTCCCTGGCCGGGCGCGACCTCGGCGACGGGCTGGGCGCCGAGGAGGTCGCGGCCGAGCTCGCCGACATCGCCGCGGCGGTCCTCACCGCGGGGCTGGCCGTCGCCGTCGCCGAGCAGCCGGACTCGGCCGCTCCCTGCCGGCTGGCGGTCGTCGCCCTGGGCAAGACCGGCGGCCGCGAGCTCAACTACGTCAGCGACGTCGACGTGGTCTTCGTGGCCGAGCCGGTCGATCCCGCCGACGCCGAGGCACCCGCCCTCAGCAGCGCCACCCGCGTCGCCGCGGCCCTGATGCGCGTGTGCCGCGAGGCGGCGTGGGAGGTCGACGCCGCCCTGCGCCCCGAGGGCAAGGCGGGGGCGCTGGTCCGCACGCTGAACGGGCACGCGTCGTACTACCGGCAGTGGGCGCACACCTGGGAGTTCCAGGCGCTGCTGAAGATGCGGCCGGTGGCCGGGGACCCCGACCTGGGCCGGGCCTACGTCGAGGAGCTGTGGCCTCGGGTGTGGGAGGCCGGCGACCGCCCCGGCTTCGTCGCCGAGGTCCAGGCCATGCGCCGGCGGGTGGAGGCGAACATCCCCGCCGGGCACGCCGACCGGGAGCTCAAGCTGGGCCGCGGCGGGCTGCGCGACGTCGAGTTCGCCGTGCAGCTGCTGCAGCTGGTGCACGGCCGCGCCGACGCGTCGCTGAGGGTCGGTGGCACGCTGCCGGCGTTGCGCGCGCTGTCGGCCGGCGGCTACGTCGGCCGCGACGACGCGGCCACGCTGATCGCCTCCTACCGCTTCCTGCGCACCGTCGAGCACCGGCTGCAGCTGCTCCGGTTGCGCCGGACCCACCTGCTGCCCACCGACGAGCAGCAGCTGCGGTGGCTGGCCCGCTCGCTGGGCTACAAGCCCGACCACCGCGGCGACGCGGTCGCGGTGCTCGACGCCGAGCTGGCGCTGCACACCCGCGAGGTGCGCCGGCTGCACGAGAAGCTCTTCTACCGCCCGCTGCTCTCGGCGGTGGCCAAGGTGCCGGCCGAGGCGGCGAAGCTGGGCACGAAGGCGGCCGGCGACTGGCTGCGCGCGCTCGGCTTCGCCGACCCCGAGGGGGCGCTGCGGCACATGGGGGCGCTGACCGGCGGGGTCTCCCGGTCGGCGTCGATGCAGAAGTACCTGCTCCCGGTGGTGCTGCAGACGCTGGCGTCCTGCCCGGACCCCGACGCGGGGCTGCTGGCCTACCGCCAGGTCAGCGAGGCGCTGGGCGGCAACCAGTGGTTCCTGCGGCTGCTGCGCGACGAGGGGCAGGTGGCCGAGCGGCTGGCCCTGCTGCTGGGGTCGAGCCAGTACGTCGCGCAGCTGCTCACCCGGGCGCCCGAGGCCCTGAAGCTGCTGGCCGACGACACCCAGCTCGAGCCGCGGACGGCCGCCGCGCTGACGGCGGCCTGGCGGCAGGCGGCGGCACGGGCACCCGACGCCGAGGCCGGCGTCCGGGTGCTGCGGGGGCTGCGCCGCCAGGAGCTGCTGCGGGTGTCGTCGGCCGACCTCCTCGGCCGCCTCGACGTCGTCGCGGTCGGGAGGGCGCTGACCGACGTCGCCGTCGCCACGCTGCGGGTCGGGCTGGAGCTGGCCGTCCGCGCCCACGCCGCATCGGCCGGTGTCGCGCCGCAGGACGTGCCGGTGGACCTGGCCGTCATCGGCATGGGCCGGCTCGGCGGCGGGGAGATGGGCTACGGATCGGACGCCGACGTCCTCTTCGTGTCCCGGGCCCGGCCGGGAGCCGACGAGTCGGCAGCTGCGGCGGCGGCCAACACCGTCGCCCACACGCTGCGCAGGCTGCTGGGCGAGCCGGCGCCGGACCCGGCCTTCGAGGTGGACGCCGACCTGCGACCCGAGGGGCGCCAGGGCGCGCTCGTCCGCAGCCTGTCGGCGTTCCGCGAGTACTACCAGCGGTGGGTGTCGGTCTGGGAGGTCCAGGCGCTGCTGCGGGCGACGCCGGTCGCCGGGGACGAGGCGCTGGGCGCGGCCTTCGTCGAGATGGTGGAGCCGATCCGCTACCCGGCCGCGGGCCTGACCCCCGAGCAGGTCGCCGAGGTCCGCCGGATCAAGGCCCGGGTCGAGCGCGAGCGGCTGCCCCGCGGGGCCGACCCCGCCACCCACACGAAGCTGGGCCGCGGCGGCCTGGCCGACGTCGAGTGGACGGTGCAGCTGCTGCAGTTGCAGCACGCGGCCGACGACGCCCGGCTGCGGGTCACCTCCACCGTCGAGGCCCTGGACGCGCTGGTCGCCGGCGACCACCTGGACGCCGAGCAGGCCGGGGCGCTGCGGGCGGCCTGGGAGCTGGCCTCGCTGGCCCGCAACGCCGTCTTCCTGGTCCGCGGGCGGCCCAGCGACCAGCTGCCCCGGCCAGGGGTGGAGCTGGCGGGGGTCGCGCGGGCCAGCGGCGCCGGGCCGGAGGTCGACCCCGGCCAGTTCCTCGACGACTACCGGCGCACCACCCGGCACGCCCGCACGGTGGTCGAGCAGGTCTTCTACGGGCAGCCGCCCTCCGGCACCTGAGCCCGGGCCGGAGGTCCCTGGCGGCGCGCCGGGCGCCGGCGGCGACCATGGCCAGCGTCCGCAGCGCCGCCGCGAACGGAGCGGCTCGGGGGGCGCCTGTGGCCGTCCTGGAGGAGTTCCGTGTCCCCCGTTCTCGCTCGCTCGCTCGCCGCCGAGTTCCTGGGCACCGCGCTGCTGGTGTTCATCGCGGTGGGTTCCGCCGTGGCCGGCATCGACGCCCTCGGACCGACCGGCGTCGCCTTCGCCTTCGGCCTGACCCTGCTCGCGCTGGCGTACGCGATCGGACCGATCTCCGGCTGCCACATCAACCCCGCGGTGACCCTCGCCGTCCTGCTGTCGGGCGGGATGGCCGCCCGGGACGCCGTCGGCTACTGGATCGCGCAGTTCGCCGGCGGCATCGCCGGCGCTGCGCTGCTGCAGCTCCTGACCAGCGACTTCGGCGAGGTCACCGACCAGACCGGTGCCCTGGGCAGCAACAACTGGGGCGAGGGCATCAGCATGGGTGGGGCCTTCGTGCTCGAGGTCGTGCTGACGTTCGCCTTCGTCCTGGTCATCCTGCTGGTCACGGGCAAGGCCGCCACGCCCGGGTTCGCCGGCCTGGCGATCGGGCTCGCGCTCACCGCCGTCCACCTGATCGGCATCCAGCTCGACGGCACGTCGGTGAACCCGGCCCGCTCGCTCGGTCCCGCCCTGTTCGCCGGCGGCGAGTCCCTCGAGCACGTCTGGCTGTTCATCGTGGCGCCGCTGATCGGCGGCGCCGTGGCGGTCGCCGGGGCGCGGCTGCTGGAGGTGGCACCGTTCGACGAGCAGCCGGCCGCCCGGCCGGGCGAGCCCGTCGACCGCACCGGCGCGGACGTGCCGGGCGAGCCGGTCGACCGCACCGGCGCCGCCCCGCCGCCCGCGCCGCGCAGCGGGCAACCGCTGCCGTCGGACCGGTCCGGCGCCGGGGACGCGTAGCGGCGTCGACGCCGCCGGGGGAGGGTGGTGGGGTGACGCATGCCCAGCCCGACCCCCCGGCGGCGGACGACGCGCCGTCCGCCGGGCACGGGGCGACCATCACGCCCTACCGCGACGGCCCGCTGATCGTGCGCGGCGACTTCCGCCTGGTCGACCCCGACGGGGTGGAGATCGACCCCGGCCGGGACACCGTCGCCCTCTGCCGCTGCGGAAAGTCCGGCATCAAGCCCTTCTGCGACGGCACCCACAAGCGGTCGGGGTTCTCCGCGCCCAGCGCGCCGAGCCGGCCGCGCCCGGCCGCGCAGCTGGTCCGCGAGCCGCCTGCGGACCGGCCGGAGGCCTCGCCGTCCTCCTAGGCCCTGTTTGATAAGTCGCGGAGATAGATGTTGATGTTGGTGATCTCGACGGTGGCGTCGTAGCGGACGGCGAGCTTGTCGTACCGGGTGGC
>NZ_JBJNRJ010000008.1:0-60416 GCF_046233715.1 Trujillonella humicola
CCCAGACGTTCCACCCCGCCATTCCCCCAGCTCAGCGGGCCATCCTCGATGCGCTACCGCAGGTGGAAGTCACGCACTAAGCAAATGATCAAAGTCGGGTCCCGCGCGACGGCCACGTCACCGGCCCCCCAGCGGCCCGCGCCGCCGTAGAGGTTCAGTGACCCGACCACGCGGTGGTCCACCGGCATCCCCACCGACAGCACCCGGCCGATCCCCAGCCGGCGTGCCACGGCGGCGAACTCCGGGTACACGGGCTCCTCGGCGGTGTCCTCGACGAGGACCGGTTCGCCGGTGACGGCGGCCTCCAGGCAGGGCCCGAAGCCGCGGTCGTACTGGCGCTCGTCCAGCGCCGCCGCGCGCCGGTCGGTCACCCCCATGCTGCGCACCCTGCGCCCCTCGACGAGGGTGACCGACGCCGCGACCGCGCCCGGGACGGTGTCGCAGGCGAGCAGCGCGACCCGCCGGAGGACCGCCGACAGCGGCTCGGACCGCAACGAGATGCGGGTCAGCTCCTCCAGCAGACGACCGCGGTCCGGCAGCGGTCCGTCCGGTCCGCCGACGTCCGTCATCCCGGCTCCCGCGGCGTGGGCATCGCCCCAGCCTGGCGGCCGGGGCGCACCCCGGCCGCGGGCCAAGGGCGGCCGGCGGAGGGCCGGAGGTCCCGCGCCACCGGTCCCTCCGGCCGCGGCGGGGCCCGGCCGGCCCGGACAGCATCGACGGATCCCGCGGGACCGCACCGAGGAGGACGCCATGGGCAGCAGCACCCGACCGGGCACCGGGCAGCGCTCGGTCGCCACCTGGACGGTGACGATCGACATCGACGAGCACGACGGCCACACCCGGGCGGTGGCCCGGCTGCACACGCGGGACGGTGACCGGCTGGCCGGGGTCGGGCTGGCCCGCCTGGACCCGGCCGACCGCGACGTCCCCGAGATCGGCGACGAGATCGCCGCGGGCCGGGCCCTGACCGACCTCGGGCACCGGCTGCTGCGGACGGCGACCGAGGACGTCGAGCAGAACACCGGCGCGCCCGCACACCCGCTGCGCTGAACCCGGCTGCCGCGTCATGGAGCGCATGAGCCCGCTGGACGCCGCCTTCCTCCAGCTCGAGGACGCCCAGCCGGGCACGTCGCTGGCCATCGGGTCGGTCGCGGTCTTCGAGGGCCCGGCACCCCGGTTCGCGGAGTTCCGGGCCGTCCTCGCCGGCCGGCTGCCCCTGATCCCGCGCTACCGGCAGCTGGCCCGCGAGGTCCCGCTGGACCTCGGGCCGCCCGTGTGGGTCGACGCGCCCGCGTTCGACCTCGACGACCACCTGCGCCGTTCGCTGCTGCCGCCACCCGGCGGCGACCGGGAACTGGCCGCGCTCGTGGGGCGGGTCATGTCGGCACCGCTGGACCGGTCCCGGCCGCTGTGGGAGTACCGGCTGGTGGACGGGCTGGCCGGCGGCCGCTGGGCCCTGCTGTCCAAGGTGCACCACTGCATGGTCGACGGCGTCTCGGGCACCGACCTGTACCGCGTCGTCCTCGACACGACCCCGCAGCCGGCGCCCGGCGTGCCCGACCGGTGGTGCCCCCGCGAGCCGCCGTCGGCGCTCCGCCTCGCGTCGCTGGCCGCGCTCGACCTGGCCCGGCTGCCCGCGGCGCAGCTGCGCGGGCTGGCCTCCCTGGCCCGCCACCCGGTGTCCGTGGGCCGGCTCGCGGGGGCCACCGCGCGCGGCGCCGCCGCTCTGGCCACGGCGCTGCGCCCGACGTCGCGGTCGTCGCTGACCGGGCCGCTCTCCGGCAGCCGCCGGTTCGCGCTGGCGCGCGGCAGCGTCGACGACGTGGCGGCGGTGCGGCACCGGCTGGGCGGCACCTTCAACGACGTGGTGATCGCCGCGGTGACCGCCGGCTTCCGCGAGCTGCTGATCGGGCGGGGCGAGCGGCCCACCGGCCACCGCATCCGGTCGCTGGTGCCGGTCGACGTGCGGGCACCGGGCGAGGAGAGCATCCGGGACAACCGGGTGTCGTGCATGCTCGCCGACCTGCCGGTCGACGTCGCCGACCCGGCGGAGCGGCTGGCCGCCGTCCGGGAGCTGTTCGGCCGGCTCAAGGCCGAGCACGAGGCCGAGGCCGGGGCCGTGCTGGTCCGGCTGGCCGGCGCCGAGCCGTTCGCCGCCCTCGCCCCCGGGCTGCGGCTGGTCTGGCACCTGCCGCAGCGGAACATCACGACGGTCACCACCGACGTGCGGGGTCCGAGCGAACCCCTCTACGCGCTCGGCCGCCGGTGCGTGGAGATGATCCCCTACGTCCCGATCGCCTCCCGCCTCCGCACGGGGGTCGCGGTCTTCTCCTACGCCGGGCAGCTCACCGTCGGCATCACCGGTGACGCCGTCTCCGCGACCGACGTGTGGGCGCTGGCGCGGGGCACCGAGCGGGGCCTGGCCGAGCTGGTGGAGCTCGGCCGGGCCGTCGACCGGCCCGCGCCGGCCGGGGACGGCGCCCGGTGAGCCGCCGCCGGATGCCGGTCGAGGACTCGTTCTGGCTGACCCTCGACCGGCCGGAGAACCTCATGGCGGTCACCTCGCTGCTGTGGACCAGCGAGCCGGTCGACCCCGGCCGGCTGCGCGCCCTGGTGCAGGCGCGCCTGCTCGACCGCCACCCGGTGCTGCGGCAGCGGCCGGTCGTCCACCGCGGCCCGCTGCGCTGGGCCTCGTGGGTCGACGACCCGGCGTTCGACCTCGACCGCCACCTCGTCGTCCGCCCCGCCCCGGGCGGCGGCGACCGGGCGGCGCTGCAGCGGTTCGTCGGCGAGCAGCGCGGCACCCCGCTGGACCCGGCCCACCCCATGTGGCGGCTGTACCTCCTGCAGGGCGCCGGCGGCGGCAGCGCCCTGGTCTGCCGCTTCCACCACTCCCTCGCCGACGGCATCCGCGCCACGCAGCTGCTGCTCGGGCTCCTGGACCCCCTGGACGGGGCGGCGCCGGAGCTCAGCGCCCGGGTCGGCCGCGCGCGGCCGCTGCCGACCGGCTCCGGCCCGGCCGGGGCGGTCGGGACGCTGCTCAACACGCTGGTGTCCGTGCTCACCGTCGGGTTGTGGACCAATCCCCGGACGGTGCTGGAGGGCCGCCCGGGCGCGGCCAAGGCGGTGGCCTGGAGCGACCCCGTCCCGCTGGACCGGCTCAAGGCCGTCGCCGCGCGCACCGGGACGACGCTCAACGACGTCTGCACCGCCCTGGTGTGCGGCGCCCTGGCCCGCCACCTCGCGAGCGCCCCGGGGAGCGGGCCGCTGCCGCCCGGGGACGACCGGGTGGCCTGGATGGTGCCGGTCAACCTGGCGCCGCCGGGCCCGCTGCCGCCGCGGGAGCTGGGCAACCACTTCGCCCTCGTGCTGGTCCCGCTCCCCCACGGCCCGGCCGGGTTCCCCGACCGGCTGGCCGCCGTGCACCGGGCCGTCGCCCGCATCCGCGACTCCTGGGAGCCGGCGCTGACCTACGCGATCAGCCGCGGCATCGCGCTGAGCCCCACCCCGGTCGGGACCGCGCTCAACCGGTTCTTCGGCGCCAAGGCGGTCGGTGTCCTGACCGACGTCCCCGGCCCGCGACGGCGGATGGCGCTGGCCGGGGCGCCGGTCACCGGGATGGTCGGGTGGGCGCCGACGAGCATGCGCCAGGCCCTCACCGTGACGATCTTCAGCTACGCCGGCGCGGTCACCTTCGGTTTCGGCACCGACCGGGCGGTCGTGCCCGACGCCGACGCGCTGGTCACCGCGCTGCGCCAGGAGCTCGCCGCGGCCCTCCCCGCCGCCGAGGACGGCCCGGCGCGGCGCGCCGAGGACGGGGCGGCGCGGCGCGGCGGGTGAGGGCCGTTGGTCCCCGCCGGAGACGTCCTCCGGCTCCTGTCCCGCGGCGGCGTGCGGCCGACCCTGGTTCCCGGCAGCCCCACCGCCGACAGCGACCCCGCGGCACACCGGAGGTCCCCGTGGCCGTCCCCACCCCCGGCACCGACGACAGCATCCGGCTGGACCTGCAGGACGCCCGGGGGCGACTGCTCGCCGCCCGGTCGGCCCAGCGCGCCGCCGACACCCCCGCCACCCGCATCGAGGTGGAGCTGTGCCTGGCGCGGCTCGACCGGCTGCTGGACACGTGGAACGAGCGCGCGACCGCGGCCGGCCGGGGAGCGGCGCACGAGACGGTGACCGCGAGGTGACCGGGGGCGACCGCGGGGTGACCGCCTCCCCGCCGGACGTGCGGCCCGAGGGCCGACCGGTGGTCGTGGGCGTCGACGGCTCCCGGTCGGCCGGTGCCGCGGTGCGCGTGGCCGCCGCGGAGGCCCGTGCCCGGGGTGTCGGCCTGCGGCTGGTCATGGTCTTCCCCCGGGGGTTCGGCGAGCACGTGCCCGCCGCGGCCGGGGTCGATCCCCGGGTGGTGCTCCGGACGGCCGGCGAGCTGGTGCTCGACACCCTCGAGGCGGAGGTGGTGCGCGACTTCCCCGGGGTGCCGGTGGGCACCGCGCTCGTCGAGGGTCCGGCCGCCGAGGTCCTCGTCGCCGAGGGCGACGGAGCGCAGCTGCTGTGCGTGGGGTCGACGTCCTCCGGTGGCCTGGATGACCTCCTGCTCGGTTCCACCGCCGCGGCGGTGGCCGCGCACGCCCGGTGCCCGGTGCTGGTGGTCCCGCTGCGGCCGGCGACCGCGGTCACGGGCCGCTCCGGCGTCGTCGTCGGGCTGGCCGGGGACGACGGGGACGACGAGCTGCTGGCCTTCGCGGTGCAGGCGGCGACCAACCGGCGCAGCTCGGTGATCGCCGTGCACACCTGGCAGCACACCGTGCCCGGCCTGCTGCACCTCGCGCTCGAGCCGCTGGTGGACGAGCAGACCGCGCAGCGGCGCGAGGAGGCGCTGGTGACCGACGTGCTCGACCGCGCCGGCGAGCCCCCCGTCCCCGTGCACACGGTCGTGCGGCGGGCCGGTGCGGCCCAGACGCTGCTCGCGGCCGCGTTCACCGCCGAGCTGCTCGTCGTCGGGCACCGCCACCGGGTCGGCCCGATCGCCCGGTTGCGGTCGGTGACGTCGGCGGTGCTGCACCGGGCGGCGTGCCCGGTGGCGGTGCTGCCGCTCGGCGCCGGTGTCCCCGCGGCGGCACCGGCCGGGGGCTGACCGACCGGCGTGATCAGCCCGCGCCGGGCGGCGCGGTCACCCGTGCCCGGACGTCGAGGGCGAGGCAGCCGCCGCCGTCGACGCGCAGCGGGTTGATCTCGACCTCCGCGAGCCCGGGCAGCGCGTCGGCCAGCCAGCCGACGCGCCGGACGCAGTCCGCGACGCCGGCGCGGTCGAGGGTGCTCCCGTGGGCGGTGCCGAACAGGCCCGTCGCCGTCAGCATCGCCGCCGCCTCGTCCCCGGTGAGCGGAGCGAGGCGGTGCACGCGGTGCCCCAGGGCGTCGGCGGCGCGCCCGCCCGGACCCAGGGCCACCACGGCGCCGGCCGAGGGGTCCCGGACGGCGCCGACGAGCAGCTCGTCGCCGGGCGGCACGACCGGCTGCACGAGCGCCCCGCGCCAGTCCGGCCCGGCGCTCCGCGCCCACGCGGCGACCGTCCCGGCCACCTCGGCGGGGTCGGTGACCGGCATGCGCAGCAGGCCGGCGTCGCCCTTGTGCACCACCCCGGCCACCGTTCCCTTGACCGCCACCGGGCCGCCGAGGGCCGCGGCGGCGGCCGCCGCCTCCTCGGGGGTGGCCGTCCACCGGGTCGCGACCGCCGGTAGTCCGGCGGCCGCGCACAGCTGCCCGACCTCGTCGGGCAGCAGCCAGTCCCCGCCGGGCGCGCGCCGGAGCACGGTCTCCAGCACCGGGCGCGCCGCCCGGACGTCCACGGCGTCGGGGACCTCCACGGCCCCGGCGGGCCGAGCCAGCCAGTCCCGCCGCGCGACCGCCGCGGCGAGGGCGCGGGCGGCGGTCGCCGGCTCGGCCACCGAGACCAGGTACCGCCCGCCGGGCAGGTGCAGCCGCTCGAGCAGCGTGGCGCGCCCGAAGCGGACGTCGACGACCGGCGCGCCGTCCTCCACCGCGGCCGACGCACCCCCGACGACCCCGGGCGACGGGTCGCCGACGCCGGTCGCGACCGCGGAGGTGACCACGGCGGCGACCGCCGGGGATGCCCGCAGCAGCGACAGGGCGGCGGCGAAGGCGGCGGCGGAGACGGCGGCGCCGGTGTCGACGGGGTTGCCGGTCTCGGCCAGTGCGGGCAGGACGGCGGCCAGCGCCTGCCGGAGGTCGGCCGGCAGCGGGTCCACCGGCGCCCCGGCGGCGGCGCAGGCGTCGGCCAGCAGCACCCCGAGCCCGCCGGCGTTGGTGAGGACGGCGACCGTGCCCGACCGCGGCGGCGGCTGTCCCGCGAGCAGGGCGGCCGCCGCCGCGAGCGAGGCCAGGTCCGGGACCGTCTGCACCCCCGCGGCGCGGTAGGCCGCCTCCCGGACCACGGAGGGGGTGGCGGCGCGGGCCGTGTGCGAGCCGGCGGCCCGCGCACCGGCGCCCGAGGTCCCCGACGCGACGGCGAGCACAGGCACCCGGCGGGCGAGGTGCGCCGCCGTCCGCACCAGGCCGCGCAGGTCGGGCTCGGACTCGGCGTACAGCACGACCAGCCCGGTGCCGGGGTCCTCGTCGAACCAGGCGAGCAGGTCGCGGACGCCGACGTCGACGGCGTCGCCGATCGCCACCCCGGCGGCCAGGCCGAGGCCCAGCCGCTGCCAGGAGGCCAGCGCCGCGATGGCGATCCCCCCGGACTGCGCCACCAGGCCGACGTCCCCGGCGGCCGGCACCCGCCCGGCGAAGGACGCCACGAGGGACGAGGGCACCCCGGGCACGGCCAGGCCGAGGCTGTTGGGGCCCACCAGCCGCAGGCCGTACCGGTCGGCGAGCGCGCGCAGGCGGCCGCGGGCGGCGGCCAGGCCACCGCTGAGGACCAGGACGCCCGGGACACCGGCCTCGCCGCAGTCCGCGACGACGTCGGGCACCTCGGGCGCCGGCACGCACACCACGGCGAGGTCGACCGGACCCGGCAGCGACCGCACGTCCGGGGCGCACGCCACCCCCTCCACCGGGGTGCCGGCGGCGGCCGCCGCCGGGTTCACCGCGTGCACCGGGCCCGGGAAGCCGCCCACCCGCAGGCTGCGCAGCACGGCGCGGCCCACGGAGGCCGGCGACCGCCCGGCGCCGACGACCGCGACCGAGCGCGGTCGCAGCAGCGGCCGCAGGCTCGCCGCGGCGGCGGCCCGGAACCGGTCCTCGACCGCGTCCCGGTAGCGCTCCCCCGGCTGCAGGGCGAGCTCGATCCGCTGCGCGGTCCCCTCGCGGGTCGTGGCCAGCGGCAGGCCCAGCTCCTCGAGCACGCGCAGCATCGGCCCGTTCTCGGCCAGGACCAGGGCGACCAGGCGCCCGATCCCCAGCGGGAGGGCCCGGGCGGCGAGGTGCTCGAGCAGCGCGGTGGCCACCCCGTCGTGCCGGTCGGCGGCGTCCACCACGGCCGCCACCTCCGCGACCCCGTCCCCGCAGGGCAGCAGCTGGACCACGCCGACGAGGCGGCCGCGGACGCGCGCGCCCAGCGTGAGCGCCCCGGAACCGGGGTCGAGGGTGCGCTCGACGTACCCGGGGAGGTCCGCCGGGTGCGACGACGCGAAGCGGAGGTAGGTGTCGCGCTCACCGAGGCGGCGGTGCAGCTCGAGCACCTCGGCGGCGTCCCCCGGACCGAGGCCGGCGAGGACGGCGGTGCTGCCGTCGCGCAGCAGGGCGCGCTCCGGCCGCGCCTGCGGGACGGGCGGATCGCCGGGCCCGCTCACGCGCCGGCGTCCACCGGCCGGGGGGCCCGCGCGCGGAGGAAGGCGCGGGTCAGGCGGTCCATCACCGCCGCCTCGTCGACCGGCACGGCGAGCACCCGGACCCCGCTGGCGGACAGCCGCTCGCTGGGCGCACCGCTGAACCGGGCGGTGCCGGGCCGCAGGGCCAGCAGCCGCTCGCACACCCGCTCCCGGATCTCGCCGGAGTGCACCCCGATCCCGCCCGTGAAGACCAGGCCGTCCCAGGCGTCCAGTGCGGTGACCGCCGCGGCGACGGCCATCGCGACGTCGCGCACGAAGACCCGCAGCGCCAGGCCGGCGGCGGGGTCGTCGGCGGCCAGCAGCGTGCGGACGTCGCTGCGGCCACCGGACATCCCGGCCAGCCCCGACCGCCGGTCCAGCAGCTCGCGGACCTCCGCGACCGATCCGTCGTGCAGCTCGACCAGGCGCAGGACCACCTCGGGGTCCAGGTCGCCGCTGCGCGTCGGCGACGGGATCCCGCCGGCCGGGCTTAGCGCCGCCGTGGTGGATCGCGGGCGTCCGGCCTGCACCGCGGTCACGCTGCAGCCGCTGCCCAGGTGCACCACCACCGCCGACCCGAGGCCGGGGAGCAGGTCGACGACGCTCTGCACCGCCAGCCCGTGGGATCCCCACCGGCGCAGCCCGGCCGCGCGCAGGTCCAGCGGCAGCGGCAGCGTGACCGCCTCGTCGGGCAGTGCGGCGTGGAACCCGGTGTCGGGCACCAGCACGACCTCGGCGTCCGGCCACCACGTGCGGGCCTCCTCGACGACGGCGAGCTGGCGCGGCAGGTGCAGCGGATCGAGGTGCTCCTCGGCGCGCAGCCGGATGAGCAGGGCGTCGTCGGCCCAGCACGGCGCCCGCACCAGCGCGCTGCCGTGCACGACGCGGTGCGCCACCACGGCCGGCCGCAACCCGCGGCGGGCGATGGCCCCGGCGACCTCCGTCAGCGCCTCGGACCACCCCGTGTGCAGCAGGGCGTGCTCCACGAAGGAGCCGGTGCCCTCGATGGTCAGCCGGGCCTCGTCACCGTCGAGCCCGGAGATGTGCAGCTGCATCCGCAGGTCCGGGTCGCGCAGCGCCGCCCGCAGCGACGAGGAGCCCACGTCGAGGGTGAGCACGACCGGCGGGTCGAGCGAGGCTCCCGGGCGGGCGGTCCCGGGTCCCGGCGTCTCCAGCACGCCAGCAGACTGGGCGCTCGCGGTCGGCGCACGCAGGGCCGAACGGCCCGACCTGGCGGGTCCTGCGCAGGGACGCGCGGGCCGGGGCCGCGACCGGGGACTCCCGGCGGCCGACCGGGGACCATCGACCCGCTCGGTCCGGACGACCCGCCCGGCAGGGTCGGGCCATGCCCGTCAACGGATGGACCCACCACCCGGCGCCGACCCGGCCGTTCGCCTCCTCCTCGCGACCGCCCCTGCTCGTCGCCTTCGACGGCTCGGCACCGGCCCGCCGCGCCGTCCACTGGGCGGCCCGGGAGGCCGCCGCGTCAGGCCGGCGGCTGCGGCTCGTGCACGTCCTGCCGGCGGTCGCGCCCGCCGACGCCGCCCCCGGCGGCACACCTGCGGCCGGTGCCGCGACGGACACCGCACTCCTGCGCCGCGCCGCCGAGAACGGGCTGGCCGTCGCGGTCACCCGCGTGCGGCGCCAGGCGCCCGCGCTGCACGTCCTGCCCGAGGTGCGCACGGGCGATCCCGTCGAGGCGCTCGCGGAGCTGGCGACCGGCGCGGGAGCCCTGGCGCTGGGCGCCAGCGGCCAGTCCGGGTGCGACCGGGTGCTGCTGGGCTCCAGCGCCGCCGAGCTGCTGCGCGGTGCGACCGGCACGACGGTGGTCGTCGTGCGCGCGGCGCCGGCGGCCCGGCCGCGATCCGTCGTCATCGGCGTCGACGGCTCGGCGGCCTCCCTGGCCGCGCTCCGGTTCGGGTTCGCGCACGCCGCGCGGCTGGGGCTCCCCGTCGCCGCGGTGCACGCCGCCTCGGACCTGCCGCTGGCCGCGCTGGCGGGCACCGCCGATCCCGACAGCGGCGCGCTGCGGGAGCGGGGGTGGCCGCGCTCTCCTCGGCGGTCGCCGACGTCCACCACGAGCACCCGGAGGTGCCGGTCACCACCGTGGCCGTGCCGGACCGGCCGGTGGAGGCGCTCCTCGCCCGCGCGGAGGACGCCGAGCTGCTCGTCGTCGGCCGGCACGGCCGCGCGCGGTCGGCCCTGCCCCTGGGCAGCGTCGCGCACGCGGCCGCGTACTACGCGGCGTGCTCCGTCGCCGTGGTGGGTGCGCGGTGAGCCGCGGCCGGCATCACCGGACCCGCTGGGGCGACCTGCCCCGCGGGCGCCGGAGGGCGCTGCTGGTCCTGGCGGCCCTGCAGCTGGCGCTCGCCGTGGCCGCCTGGACCGACCTCGCCACCCGCCCCGCGGAGCAGGTCCAGGGACCGAAGGCGCGATGGGCCGCGGTGATCGCCGTCAACTGGGTCGGGCCGCTGGCGTGGTTCCGCTGGGGACGGCGCGCCCACCCGCCCCACGCGTGAGCGCGGCCGGCTCACCCCACCAGGGACCGGAGCGTGGTCGCGGCCAGCAGCCGGGCCCACCACGGGCGCCGGCCGGCCGGGATGCTGCTCCCCGGATGCCGGCGCCACAGCCGCCGGGCCGGACGGACCGACATGGCGCCGCCCTTCATGCTCACCCAGCCGCCCGGCCCCATGGTCACGTCGGCCCGCGCGCCGCTGGGACGCGCCGCGAGCTGCCGCGCGACCAGGACCGCGCCGACGACGACCTCGGCCGTCGTCAGCACCCGGGTCGCGTCGACGGCGGGATGCCAGCGCACGCGCCCCCCGCGGATGACGAAGGCGCCCAGCGGCCGGCCACCGGACAGCGCCGCGTCGAGGCCGCGCCCCCCGCGGCCCCCGCGGTCCCCGTCCGCGCTCCGCGTCGCGGTGTGCGTGCGCAGGACGGTCGCGGGGATCACCGTGGCACCGTCCCGCTCGACCGCCTGCTCGAAGCCCAGCAGCCGGCGGTCGCCGTCGGGACCGGTACTGGTCCGGGTCATGGGAACTCCTCGGTCTCGGCGGGACGGGTCCGAGGCTGGCAGACCATCGCCCGCCCCGCCCGGGCCGGAGGTCCCGGCGCCGGGGTCCGACGGCCGTCGCGCTCCGGGCCCCGGGTCCTTCCGGCCCTCCCCGGCGGGTCCTTCGCCCCGTCCCGCCCCCGCCGGTTCCCCCCTAGCGTCGGCCGGGACCGCACCACCACATCGAGCAGGGAGCAGCGATGAGCCGGGCCCTCGTCGTCTACGAGTCCGTCTTCGGTGACGCCCGGACGATCGCGCAGGCGGTCGCCGCCGGGCTGTCGGCCGCCGGGCTCGCCGCCGAGGTCTCCGACGCGGCGGGAGGTCCCGAGGAGGTCGGCCCCGACGTGGCCCTGCTCGTGGTCGGCGGTCCCAACCACGCCCTGTCCATGCCCCGGCCCTCCAGCCGCGAGGGGGCCGTGGCGCAGCACGGGGCGCAGATCGCCGACACCACGCGGGGGCTGCACGAGTGGCTCGACGCCGTCCGGATCACCGGCAGCGGCACGCTCGGCGCCGCCTTCGACACGCGCAGCGACCACCCGAAGCTGCTGGTGAAGCTGGACCACGCGGCCAGGACGGAGGAGAAGCTGCTCCGCGGCCACGGCCTCACGATCCTCGCGCCGGCCGAGCACTTCTCCGTGACCGGCACGAAGGGCCCCCTCGCCGCCGGTGAGGAGGACCGTGCCCGCCGGTGGGGAGCGGTCCTGGCCCAGCAGCTCGCGACCCGGCCGGCCGCGCGCGGCTGACCGGGAGGGACCGGCACGGGTCGGGGCCGGGCCGCCGCGGCCCGCCCGGCCGGGTCAGGCCGTGCTGCTCGGGAAGGCCGCCGGTCGCTTGGCGAGGAACGCGGCGACGCCCTCGCGCCCGTCGGGGCTGGCCGCCCGGGCCCGGATGGACAGGGTCTCCCGGCGCAGCGCCGCCTCGGCGCCCGGCGTCGCCGTCTCGCGGAGCAGCCGCTTGGCCGCCACCTGCGCGTCCCGGGACCCCGAGCGCAGCCGACCGACGACGTCCTCGACCGCCGCGGGCAGGTCCTCGTCGGGGTGGACCGCGGCGACGAGGCCGAGGGCGTGCGCCTCGCCGGCGGACAGGACCGGGTTGAGCAGCGCCAGGGCCAGCGCGCGGTGGAGACCGACCGACGCCGTCAGCAGGGAGCTGCCGCCGTCCGGCGAGAAGCCGATGCCGGTGTAGGCGAGGGTGAAGCGCGCGGACTCGGCCGCGAGCACCAGGTCGGCCGCCGCGGCCAGGGGGACGCCGGCCCCGGCGGCCGTGCCCTGCACCACCGACACGACGACGGCGGGCATCCGCTGCAGGTCGCTGACGACCCGGTGCAGCGCCTCCGCGAGGTCGTCGACCAGCTGCTCGGTGTCGTCGGCGGCGGCGAAGGCCGCCACGTCGCCGCCCACGCAGAAGGCCTTCCCGTCGGCGGACAGGACCACGACGTGCACGTCGTCGGCCCGCGCCCGCCGCACCGCCGCGGCCAGCTCGGCGACGCTCCCGGGACCGATGGCGTTGCCGCGCGCGGGGTCGGACAGGCGGATGCGCGCCACCCCGTCGCGCTGCTCGTACCGGACCGCGGTCATCCCTGCACCCGCGCCTGACCGGCCAGGTGCAGCCAGGTGTCGACGACGGTGTCGGGGTTGAGCGACATCGACCCGATGCCCTGGTCGAGCAGCCACCGCGCCAGATCGGGGTGGTCGCTGGGCCCCTGGCCGCAGATGCCGACGTACTTGTCGCGCTCCCGGCAGGCGCGGATGGCCATCTCGAGCAGGGCGAGCACGGCCGGGTCGCGCTCGTCGAAGCCCGCGGCGACCAGCGCGGAGTCGCGGTCCAGCCCGAGGGTCAGCTGGGTCATGTCGTTGGACCCGATGGAGAACCCGTCGACGTGCTCGAGGAAGTCCCCGGCCAGCAGCGCGTTGGACGGCAGCTCGCACATCATGACCACGGACAGGTCGTTCACCCCGCGCCGCAGCCCGTGCTGCCCGAGCAGCGCGACGACGGCCTCGATCTCCGCGACGGTCCGCACGAACGGGATCATGATCTCGACGTTGGTCAGGCCCATCTCGTCGCGGACGTACCGCAGGGCCTCGCACTCCATCGCGAAGCACTCGGCGAAGTCGGCCGACAGGTACCGGGAGGCCCCCCGGTAGCCCAGCATCGGGTTCTCCTCGTGCGGCTCGTAGACCTCCCCGCCGAGCAGGTTGGCGTACTCGTTGGACTTGAAGTCGCTCATCCGCACGATCACCGGCTCCGGCGCGAACGCCGCGGCGATCGTCGAGACGCCCTCGGCGACCCGCTGCACGAAGAAGTCGCGCGGCGAGGGGTAGGCCACGATCCGCTCCCGGATCTGGGCCTGCAGCGGGGCGTCCAGCGTGTCCAGCTCCAGCAGCGCCTTGGGGTGGATGCCGATCTGCCGGTTGATGATGAACTCCAGCCGGGCCAGCCCGACCCCGGCGTGCGGCAGCCGGGAGAAGGCGAACGCCTGCTCCGGCGTCCCCACGTTCATCATGATCTTCGTCGGGATCTCCGGCATCGCGTCCAGCCGGGTCTCCTCCACCTCGAAGCCCACCTCGCCGGCGTAGACCAGGCCGGTGTCGCCCTCGGCGCACGACACCGTGACCCGGTCCCCGTCGGTGAGCGCCCGGGTGGCGTTCCCGGTGCCGACGACGGCGGGGATGCCGAGCTCGCGGGCGATGATCGCCGCGTGGCAGGTGCGCCCGCCCCGGTTCGTCACGATCGCCGAGGCGCGCTTCATGATCGGCTCCCAGTCCGGGTCGGTCATGTCCGCGACCAGCACGTCCCCGGCCGAGAAGGAGCTCATCTGGTCCAGGTCGGTCAGGATCCGGACGGGGCCGGCGCCGATCTTCTGCCCGATCGCCCGTCCCTCGACCACCACCTCCCCGGTGCCGGTGAGCCGGTAGCGCACGCTGGTGCTGCCGGCGCGCGACTGCACGGTCTCCGGGCGGGCCTGCAGGATGCAGATCTGCCCGGTCAGCCCGTCCTTGCCCCACTCGATGTCCATCGGGCGGCCGTAGTGCTCCTCGATCCGCACCGCCTGCCGCGCCAGCTCGTGCACCTCGTCGTCGGTCAGCGACAGCAGCCGCCGCTGCGCCGGCTCGACGTCGACGAACGCCGTCGTCCGGCCGACCTCGGTGGAGTCGGTGTAGACCATCTTGGTGGCCTTCTCCCCCACCCCGCGCTTGAGGATCGCCGGCCGCCCCGCCGCCAGGGCCGGCTTGTAGACGTAGAACTCGTCGGGGTTGACCGCGCCCTGGACGACGCCCTCGCCCAGGCCGTAGGCCGCGGTCACGAAGACGGCGTCGCGGAAGCCGGACTCGGTGTCCATGGTGAACACCACCCCGGAGGCACCGACGTCGGAGCGCACCATCCGCTGCACCCCGGCCGACAGCGACACCGCCTCGTGCTCGAACCCGTGGTGCACCCGGTAGGCGATCGCCCGGTCGTTGTACAGCGAGGCGTAGACCTCGCGGATCGCCTGCAGCACCGCCTCGACGCCGCGGACGTTGAGGAACGTCTCCTGCTGCCCGGCGAAGGAGGCATCGGGCAGGTCCTCGGCGGTGGCCGACGAGCGCACCGCGAACGAGGCGGCGTCGTCGTCGCCGGCCAGCCGCGCGTACGCCGCCCGGATGTCGGCCTCCAGCGCCGGCGGGAACGGCTGCTCCACCACCGCCCGCCGGATCTCCGCACCCGCCGCCGCCAGGGCGACGACGTCGTCGGTGTCCAGCGACCGCAGCCGCTCGGCGATCCGGTCGGCCAGGCCGGTGTCGCCCAGGAAGCGCTGGTAGGCCGAGGCGGTGGTGGCGAAGCCGTCCGGCACGCTCACCCCGGCACCGGCCAGGTGGGAGATCATCTCCCCCAGCGAGGCGTTCTTGCCGCCGACCACCTCCAGGTCGCCCAGCCCCAGCTCGGCGAACCAGCGCACGTTGTCGCCGTCCCCCACGGACCCGGCCTGCGGTGCGGTCTGCGTGCTGCTCATGATGGGGAGGTCCTTCCTCGCCGGGGTCCGCGGTCGCCCGGTGGACGGGCGCCGGGACCGCGCTTCTGCCGGGCCAGCGTCTGGATCACCACGGTGGCGATCTCCTCCACGGAGGCAGCCGCAGTGTCCACCGTGGGCAGGCCGTGGGTCGCGTACATCGCCGCCGCGCGGCGCAGCTCGAAGCGGCACTGGTCCTCCGAGGCGTACTGCGAGTCCGGGCGGCGCTCCTGCCGGACCCGGCTCAGCCGCGCCACCGTGGTCGTCAGCCCGAAGCAGCGGTCCGCGATGCCGCGCACCGGCCGCGGCAGGTCGGTGGTCTCCAGGTCCTCGTCGACCAGCGGGTAGTTGGCGACGAACAACCCGTGCTGCAGCGCCAGGTACATCGCGGTCGGGGTCTTGCCGCACCGCGACGGCGCCAGCAGGACGACGTCGGCGCGCTCGAGCGCCCGCGAGCTCTGCCCGTCGTCGTGCTCGATCGCGAACTCGACCGCCGCCATCCGGTCGTTGTACCGGCGGACGTCGCCCACCCCGTGCAGCCGGCGCGCCTCGTGCAGCCCCCGGGCGCCGAGGTGCTCCTCCACCCGGGGCATGTGCAGCCCGAAGAAGTCGATGATCGGGGCCCGGGTCTTCAGCAGCTCCTCGCGGATCTCGTCGACCGCGGTCGTGGTGAACACCAGCGGGGTCACCGGGCCCTCCATCGCCGCGTCGAGCTGCGCCACCACCTCCCGCGCCTGCTCCACCGTGGAGATGAAGGGGATCAGGGTGCGCTCGAAAGGCACGTCGGGGAACTGGATGAGCAGCGCGTTGCCCATGGTCTCGGCACTGATGCCGGTGCTGTCGGACAGGAAGTAGACCGGGACGGCGGTGTCGGCGTCCCGGTCCTGCGGCGCCCCCGCCCCCTGGTCGGTCATCGGGCCTCCGCCGCGGTCAGACGATGTCCACCCGGTCGAGGACCCGCTCGGCGTACCCCCGGTCGCCGTCGACCCGGACCGAGTCCCGCCACGGCGTGCGCGTGGTGCCCCAGAGCACGAAGTCGGTCGCCGCCGAGGTGGCGGTGGCGGCGGGGTCCTGCAACCCCTCCACCACGGCGAGGGACGGCCCGCCGGGCACGAGGGTCCACTCCCCGCCCCCGGGACCGGTCAGCCGCAGCCCGAGGGGCCGGTCGAGCACCTCGGCCACGGAGGGGCACATCTGCGGCAGGCCGGTGAGCATCCAGCCGATCGCCGGGCCCAGCAGCGCGTCGTCGGCCGCCGGCGCCGGCCGGTCGACCGGCCCGCCGGGGGCCAGCAGGTCGACGGTGAGGTGGCACCACAGGTCGAAGGCAAAGGCGTCGGCCAGCGCGTGCATGGGGTAGGTGCCGAGGTCGGTGAGGGTGATGCCGGCCGAGGCGACCGGCTCCTCCTGCATCGCCGCCAGGGCCGCCAGCGCGGGCTCGAGGTTGTCCCGGAACTCGGCGGCGACCTCGGCGCTGGACCAGCTCCTGCGCTGCGCGACCAGGAGCTCCTGCAGCTGCTCGGCGGTCTCCACCTCCGGCGCGGCGGCGTCGGGGTCGGGCGGGACGACCAGCACCCGGAAGTTGGAGCCGGTGTGGGCGACGAGGTCCTGCACCGACCACCCCGCGCACCGGCTGGGGCTGCGCCACTCCCCGGGGGTCAGGTTCTCGACGACCTCCGCGTAGTGGGCACCCAGCTCCCGGGCCGCCGCGACGCCTGCCTCGCTCATGCCGGTCCTCCGACCCGTCCGCAGGGCGCGCCGAGCGTGCCGGCGACCCGTGCTCCTTACTTGATTGCGGCACCATAAAGTGTGACGTGCGACTCGGGCAAGCGGCTCGATCGCACGGCGCCGGAGAACCCCCTCCCGGCGACCTGGCTTTCTTGACGTGGTCTCCTATAAGTGTGACTATGCGCTGAGTCACACGTGCTCGCCGGTGGGACCATCCGCACCCGCCGGCCACCCGTCCAGAACCCCAGGAGTCCCCGGCATGAGCGACGCCGCTGCCCCCCAGTCCCTCGACGAGCCCACGCGTGAGGCGCTCGTCCACCTGGTCGTCCAGGGGATGCACCGCGGCGCTGCCTCCCCCGAGCAGCAGGCGCTGGTCGACGGCGGGCTGGCGATGGCCAAGGGCCCCCTGCTGATGCCCACCCCCGCGGGCACCGCCGCGGTCCAGGGGATGCTGCGGCTCCCCGAGGGCGGCGACGAGGAGAAGGCGCTGCGGCCGCTGTTCGAGAAGTTCCTGCCGGTCAACCACGAGCTGCGGGAGATCTGCTCGGCGTGGCAGCTGCGCCCCGACGGCTCGTCCAACGACCACTCCGACGCCGCCTACGACGCGAGCGTCCGGGACCGGCTGGACGACGTCGACGACGCCATCGGCCGCATCCTGCGGCGCATGTCCGACGCCCAGCCGCGGCTGGGCCACTACCGCGCCGACCTGACCGCCGCGCTGGAGCGGTTCGACGACGGCGACCAGTCCGCGCTGACCTCGCCGCTGCCGCACTCCTACCACTCCGTGTGGATGCACCTGCACCAGGAGCTGCTCCTGCTGCTCGGGATCAGCCGCGCGGAGGACGAGCGGCTGGAGGCGGAGCTCGTCCGCGGCCAGAAGGTCTGATGCCCGCGCCGTCCGGGCCACCGGCCCACATCGCACGGATCGTCCCCTTCGGCCAGGGCCGGGTGCGCGGGCTCGGCCCCGAGGAGCTCGGCGTCCACGGCGACCAGATGGACCGGCTGGTCGCCCTCGGCCTGCCGACGGTGCGGGGCCTCACCGCCCCGGTCAGCCGCGCCCGCGAGCTCACCGACGTCGCCGCCGCCCGCGAGGCCGTCGACCTGGTCGAGGAGCTCGCCGGCCGCGAGGTGGGCTCGCTGGACCGCCCGATGCTGCTGCGGCTGGTCCCCAGCGCGGCGGTGCCCGCAGCGGGGCTCCCGCCGGATCTGCCGGCCCTGGGCGTCACCCGGGCGAACGCCGCCGGGCTCGCCGCGCTCATCGGCCGCGACAGCCGGCTGCACGAGGTGTGGACGACGGTGCTGCGCTCGATCGCGGTCGACGCGCTCGACGTCGACCCCGACGACATCGACGACGCCCTGGCCGACGTCACGGGGCAGGCGCAGGTGACCGCCCTGCTCGACGTGATCGACCGGACCGGCACCGCCCCGTTCCCCGACGACCCCGCCGAGCAGCTGGCCCTGGCCGCGCGTGCGCTGCTGGGCCGCTGGGACTCCCCCCGGGGCCGGCGTGCCCGCCGCGCGCAGGGCCTGCCCGACGACCTCGGCCTGGCGCTGCACGTGCAGGCGCTGCACATCGGCCCCTGGGAGCGCTCCGGCCACGGCACGGCGAGCAGCCGCAACCCCGACACGGGGGCCCTGGAGCCGCACGGCACCTTCCACCGCGGGGTCCGCCGCAGCGCGCCCACCCTCCCCGGCGACGGCGAGCCCCTGTCGGCCCTGCCGGAGGGCACCGACCTCCTGCGGCACACGCTGGCCACCCTGGAGCACCACCTGCGCGCCGTCGCCCAGGTCACCTTCGAGCTGCGCGACGGCAAGCTGGCCCTGCTGAGCGCGGTCCCGGTGGACCACCCTTCTCCGCGGGCGGGCCTGCGCCTCGCGGTCGACCTCGCCAACGCCGGGACGATCGAGCGGTCGGCGGCCGTGCGGTCGGTGCGCCCCGCGGTCGTCTCCGAGCTCCTGCACCCGCAGCTGCGGCTCACCGGGGGCGAGGTGGAGCTCACCCAGGGGCTGGCCGCCTCCCCGGGCGCGGCCTCGGGGCTGCTGGCGCTGACCGCCCAGCGGGCGCTCGAGCTGGCCGCCGGCGGGGTGCCGGTCGTGCTCGCCTCCACCGAGACCACCCCGGGCGACGTCCCGGCGCTCGTGGCCTCCCAGGCGGTGGTGACGACCGCCGGCGGGCTCGCCTCGCACGCCGCCGTCGTGGCCCGCGGCGCCGGGAAGCCGGCCGTGTGCGGCGCGACCGGGCTGACCATCGACCGCGCCCGCGGCACGGTCAGCGCCAACGGGCACACCCTCCACGAGGGCGACGAGGTGACCGTGGACGGCCGCAGCGGTCGGGTGTACCTCGGCCGGATCGACGTCCGGCCGGCCGAGCCCTCGGCCGAGCTGGACTGCCTGCTCACCTGGGCCGACGGCGAGCGCCAGCTGGGCGTCCGCACCAACGCCGACACCGCCCGCGAGACCGAGGTCGCCATGCGGCTGGGCGCCGAGGGCATCGGCCTGTGCCGCACCGAGCACCAGTTCCTCGGCGACCGGCTGCCCGTCGTCCGCAGCTTCCTGCTCGCGTCCGACGACCGGGCGCACCGGGAGGCGCTGCAGGCGCTGACCGACGCCCAGCGCGAGGACTTCGAGGCGCTGCTGCGCGCCGTCGGCGACCGGCCGGTGACCGTGCGCCTGCTCGACGCGCCGCTGCACGAGTTCCTGCCGCACGACGAGGTGTACGAGGACGAGGAGCACGCCCGGCGCGCGGTGGAGCTGCGCGAGGTCAACCCGATGCTGGGCCTGCGCGGGGTGCGCCTGGCGCTGCTCAACGACGAGCTGTACACCGCGCAGGCCGAGGCGCTGTTCTCCGCCTGGGTCACCGTCACCCGCGAGGGGATCACCCCCGGCCTGGAGGTGATGATCCCGCTGGTGTCGATCCCGCAGGAGCTGGTGCTCGCCATCGGGCAGGTGCACCGGGCGGCCGACCGGGTGGAGCGGCTGACCGGCGTCCGCGTCCCGTACCTGGTGGGCAGCATGGTCGAGACGCCGCGGGCGGCGCTGATGGCCGACCGGCTGGCCGAGCACGCCGACTTCCTCTCCTTCGGCACCAACGACCTGACCCAGATGACCTTCGGCTTCTCCCGCGACGACGTGGAGAGCCGGCTGCTCACCCACTACATCGGCGAGGGGCTGCTCACCGCCAGCCCGTTCGCCGAGTTCGACCCCGACGGCGTGGGCGCCCTGGTCGCACTCGCGATCGAGCGGGCCCGGTCGGTCAAGCCGGGCATCAAGCTCGGCATCTGCGGGGAGCACGGGGGCGACGCCCCGTCGATCCTGCGCCTGGCACCGCTGGGCCTGGACTACGTCTCCTGCTCGCCGCAGCGGGTCCCGATCGCCCGGCTGGCGGCGGCGCAGGCCGCCGGCAAGGAGGACGCATGAGCTCACCGGTCCTGGACGCCGGGCGCGCCGCCGAGCTGGCCGACCTGCGGGCCACCGTCCGCGAGGTCTGCACCGACGCCGGCGGCCCGGAGGCCGTGCGCCGGCTGGCCCCCGACGGGCCCCGCGTGGACCTGGCGCTGTGGGACGTGCTCGCGACGCAGATCGGCCTGGCCGGCATCGGCCTGCCCGAGGACGCCGGCGGCATCGGCGGGCTGGCCGAGACGGCGGCGATCTGCGAGGAGCTCGGCCGGGCGCTGCTGCCGGTGCCCTTCTGGACCTCCACCGTGCTGGCCGGCCAGCTCCTCGCGGCCGCCGGGCCGGCCGGGCGCGAGGCGCTGGAGCGGACGGCCGCCGGGGAGATCGCCGCGGCGGCCGTCACCGGCCCGGCGGGGACCTGGGACGAGGGCGCCGTGCGGCTGCGCGCCGACGCGGAGGGCCGGGTGTCCGGCGTCGCGTCCGCGGTGCCCGACGGCGCGGCCGCGGCCCGGTTCGTCGTCGCCGCGACGACCGCCGAGGGCGTCGACCTCTTCCTCGTCGAGGCCGGCGGGCCGGGGGTGGGCGTGCGGTCGCTGGAGACCCTGGACCTGGCCCGCGGTGCGGCCGAGGTGGTGTTCACCGACGCGGCGGCCACCCGGCTGACCACCGGCGGGGCGGCCGCGGTGGTGGTGCCCGGGGCGCTCGACGTCGCCGCGGTGGCGCTGGCCGCCGAGCAGCTCGGCGGGGCCGAGGCCTGCCTGGAGCGGACCGTCGCCTACGTCAAGGACCGGTGGCAGTTCGGCCGCCCGATCGGCAGCTTCCAGGCCGTCAAGCACACCTGCGCGGACCTGCTGGTGCTCGTGGAGACCTGCCGCTCCGCCGTCGTCCGGGCGGTCGAGGCCGAGGGCTCACCCGACGCGCTGGCCGAGGCCGCCTCGGTGGCGCAGGCCTGGTGCTCGGAGGCCTACCGGACGGTGACCGCCGAGACCGTGCAGCTGCACGGCGGGATCGGCTTCACCTGGGAGCACGACGCGCACCTGTACTTCCGCCGGGCCCGCGCCGACGCGGTGCTGCTCGGCGGGTCCGCCCACCACCGCGAGCGACTGGCCCGCCTGCTCGGCTGGTAGCCGCCCCCACCGTTGATCATCGTCATCTGGCGGCTCGACACGCCGGCGCGACCCACCACATGACGATGATCAACGGCAGGGGTGGCGCCGGGACGTCAGCGGCGGGCCCGCTGGGACCAGGGCTGGTCCTTGTCCACCCGCGGCTCGGCCGGCAGCCCCAGCACCCGCTCGGCGATGATGTTCCGCTGGATCTGGTCGGTCCCACCGGCGAGCCGGTAGCCGGGTGCGCCGAGCAGGTGCTCGGTCCAGGCGAAGGTGCCCGGCTCCCCGGTGTCGGCGGTGCCGGCCGTGCCGAGCAGGTCGGCGGCCACCTCACCGGTGCGCACCAGCAGGTCGGAGGCCAGGAGCTTGCCGATCGAGGCCCCCGGCCCGGGGCTGACCCCCGCCGCCGCCGCGCGGGCCACCCGCTCGGCGGTGGCGGCGCGCAGCACGCTGCGCACGTACAGGTCGGCGACGGACTGCCGGACCACCGGGTCGCCGGTCGCGCCGCGCGACCGGGCCAGCGCCAGCACGTCGGCGAACGTCCCACCCTTGCGGCGCGTGCCCGAACCGGACGCGGTGCGCTCGAACGACAGCGTGGCGGTCGCGACCGACCAGCCCTGGCCGACCTCGCCGATGCGCAGGTCGTCGGGGACGCGGGCGCCGGAGAGGAAGACCTCGTTGAACGAGGCGCCGCCGCTCATCTGCCGGATCGGGCGGATCTCCAGGCCAGGGGTGCCCATCGGCACGAGGAAGGCGGTGATGCCGCGGTGCTTGGGCACGTCCGGGTCGGTACGGGCCAGCAGGAGACCGTAGTCGGCGTGCCGGGCACCCGACGTCCACACCTTCTGCCCGTCCAGCACCCACGAGTCGCCGTCGCGCACCGCGCGGCAGCCCAGGGCGGCGAGGTCCGAACCGGCCCCCGGCTCGCTGAACAGCTGGCAGGCCAGCAGGTCGGTGCGCAGGAAGCTCCGGGCGTACCGCTCGCGCTGCTCGGGCGTGCCGAACATCGCGACCGCCGGACCGACGAGCCCGGTGGTCACGCTGATGAGCTCCGAGGACGGCGGCGTGGCGAACGCCGCCTCCTCCTGGGCCATGACCATGGCGAAGGAGGCGGGCAGGCCGGCACCGCCCTGCTCGGCCGGGAGCGTGAGGGCCCCGTAGCCGGCGTCGTACCGGGCCCGGCGGTACTCCCGGACCGCGTCGAGCAGCCGCCGCTCCTCCTCGTCGGGGACGTTGCGGAAGACCGCGAAGTCCGCCGCCGGCTCCTCGGTGCCACCGGCGGAGGCCGGCGGCAGGGTGGCGGCCAGCCAGGCGCGCACCTCCAGCCGCCAGGTCCCGAGGTCGGGGACGGTTCCGGATCCGCTCATGCGCAGCCGCCTTAGGGAACGGTGAGGACGGCGCAGGCCGACAGGCCCGGCGCGCCGTAGACGTGGGTGAAGCCGACCCGGGGTCCACCGGGCACCTGGGCGCCGGGGGCGCGGCCCTGCAACTGCCGCACCACCTCGTGCACCTGGCGCAGCCCGGACGCGCCCACGGGCTCGCCGTTGGCCAGGCAGCCGCCGTCGGTGTTGACCGGCAGCCGACCCTCGACGTCGGTCGTGCCGTCGGCGAGGAGCTGCTCCTGCTCCCCGTGCGCGCACAACCCGGTCTCGGCCAGGTGGATCATCTCCGAGCCGCTGTCGGTGTCCTGCAGCTGGGCGACCTGGACGTCGGCCGGGCCGATCCCCGCCTCGGCGAAGGCGGCGGCCGCCGCGTCGATGCTCGGGCTGTTCCACGGCTCGGGCGACAGCCAGGGCGAGAACACCTCGAACGACCCGAACCGGCGGGTCCGCTGGGTCACCGCGGCCAGCCGGACCGGCCGGTCGCACAGGTCGCCCGCCCGGTCGCCACGGGTCAGCACCAGCGCGACCGCGCCCTGGCTGGGCTGGCAGAACATGTACTGGGTGAGCGGCTCGTTGACCGGGGCCGAGGCGAGCACCTCCTCCTCGGTCAGCGGCTTGCGCCGCCAGGCCAGCGGGTGCTCGGCGCCGTTGCGGAAGGCGCGGGCGGAGATCCGGGCCAGGGTGCGGCAGGAGACGCCGTGCTCGTGCTGGTAGCGACGGGTCTTCATCGCGAAGTACTGGGTGGTGACCATCATCCCGGTCCGGGCGTACCACTCCCCCAACCCGTAGGCGGCCGGGTCGGCGCCGAACGCGCCGCGCTCGTGCTTGTCGAAGCCGACGACGGCGACCACGTCGGCGCGCCGGGCCCGCAGCGCGCTCACCGCGGTGGCGAGGGCGACCCCGCCGGTGGCGCAGCCGTTCTTGACGGTCGTGAAGGGCACCCCGGTCAGCCCGAGCCGGGAGACCAGGGAGTCCGGCTTGCCGGACACGTTGCTGCCGCCGACGGCGAAGTCGACGTCGTCCCAGCCCACCCCGGCGTCGGCGAGCGCCTCCCGCAGCGCGACCTCGGCCATGTCCAGCCCGCTGGCGTCGTGCCGGCCGAAGGGGTGCATGCCCCCGCCGACCACGAAGACGTCGTCGGCCCTCACGCCCCTGCCTCCTCGGTGCCCGTGCCGGGGGTGTCGGCGGCGAAGGCGTAGGTGACCACGGGGCCGTCCGGGCCCTCACCGACCTGCTCGAGCACCAGGTGCACCGGGAGCCCGATCTCCAGCCCGGCCGGGTCGGCGACCAGCCGCCCCTCCACCAGGACCCCACCCAGGTCGACGTAGCCGACCGGGAAGGGCACGAACCCGCCGGGCGGCGGCACGTAGGGCGGCTTGGGCGGGAAGCCCTGCACCGTCCACGTCCACACCGTGCCGCGGTCGGGCAGCTCCACCGGCTCGACGGAGCTGCGCATGCAGCGCGGGCACGACCGCGCCGCCGGGAAGCTCAGCGTGCCGCAGTCCGGGCACCGGCTGCCGGCCAGCAGCGGCGGGTCGAGCGAGGCGAAGACGGTCGGGTCGACCGGCGTGACGCCGGGGACGGTGAGCGGTGCGTCGGTGGGCAACGGGACCTCCTGGGGAGCCGCGGTCGGCGGTCAGCCGGCGAGCAGCAGGTGCGGACGGGCGAGCAGCCCGCTCACGGTCTGCAGGAACTCCGCGGCCGGGGCGCCGTCCACCGCCCGGTGGTCGAAGGAGAGGCTGAGCGTCAGCACCGACGTCCGGTGCGGCACCTCCCCCTCCCACCGCACGCCGTCGCGGACCCGCCCCACCCCGAGGATCCCGGTGTTGCCGGGGTTCACCACGGGCGTGAAGAAGTCCACGCCGTAGGAGCCCAGCGAGGTCACCACGAACGTGGCGCCCTCGAGCTGCGCGAGCTGGAGCCGGCCCTCGCGGGCGGCGGCGGCCAGCTCCCGGGTCTGCTCGGCGATGTCGACCAGGCCCCGCCGGTCGGCGTCCCGGACGACGGGGACCAGCAGACCGTCGGGGACGGCCACGGCCACCCCGACGTGCACCTGCTCGTGCAGGTGGATGCCGCCGTCCCGGACGGTCGCGTTCAGGACCGGGTGCTCCAGCAGCGCGTGCGCGGCGGCGCGGACGACGAAGTCGTTGATCGTCGGCACCCGCAGGCCGGTGCCGGCCCACTCCCGCTTGAGGTGCTCGCGCAACGTGAGCAGTGCGCCCACCTCGGCCTCGTAGCCGTGGGTCAGCTGCGCCATCTCCTGCAGGCTGGCGTGCATGTTGCGGGCGATCGCCCCGCGCATGCCGGTGAGCGGGATGACGGTGCCCGGCTGCGGTCCGACCCGTTCGGTCGCCTGCGCCGGCTCGGGGGCCCTGCCCGCGGCCGCCGCGGCGGCGACGTCGGCGCGGCGGATCCGCCCGCCGAGGCCCGAGCCCCGCACCTGGCCGAGGTCGACGCCGAGCGCGGTGGCGTGCCGGCGCACCAGCGGGGAGACCGGCGGGCGCGCTCCCTCGCCGGCCGGCTGCGCCGCCGGTGCCGGCGCGGTTCCGGCGGGGGGCGCGGGAGCGGCGGCCGCGGGGGCGGTCGCCGCGGCGGCGACCGCCTCCTCGACGTCCTCGGAGACGATCCGGCCGCCGGGCCCCGTGCCGCGCAGCGCCCGCAGGTCCACCCCGTGCTCGCGGGCGACCCGCCGGGCGTTCGGCGAGACGGCCAGACGGCCGGCGGCCGGCTCGTCGAGCGGCGTCGCCGGGCCGGTCAGCTGGAGCTCCCCGACGTCCCCGGCGGCGGGCGCGGCCTGCTCGGCCACGGCCGCCTCGGACGCGCGGGCGGGCGGCTGCTCGTCGCCGTCGAGCAGCCAGGCGATGAGCGCGCCGGGCGGCAGGGTCATCCCCGCGTCGACGACCGGCTCGAAGCGCCCTGTGCCCTCGGCCTCGACCTCGGCGTCGACCTTGTCGGTGCCCAGCACCAGCAGCACGTCGCCGGGGTTGACCACGTCGCCGGGCTTGGCGACCCACTCGACGATGGTGCCTTCCTCCATCGTCAGCCCGAGCTTGGGCAGCAGGACCTCCTGTGCCACGGTCAGCTCCGGGCCAGGATGCGCCGGCAGGCGTCGGCGATGCTGCCGCGGTCGGGCACGTACACGTTCTCCAGCACCGGGCTGAAGGGGACCGGCGCGAACGGGGCGCCGACCCGCATGACCGGTGCGTCCAGGTGGTCGAAGGCGACGTCCTGGATCTGGGCGGCGATCTCGGCGCCGAGACCGCCGAAGGTGACCGCCTCGTGCACCACGACCACCCGGTTGGTGCGCCGCACCGACGCCACGATGGTGTCGGTGTCCAGCGGCTGGACCGTGCGCGGGTCGATGACCTCGGCGGAGATCCCCTCCGCGCGCAGCTGGTCGGCGGCGGCCGCGGCCTCCACGGCCATCCGGCCCAGCGCCACGACGGTCACGTCGTCGCCCTCGCGGAGGGTGGCGGCCTGGCCGAAGGGCACCGCGTAGATGTCCTCGGGCACCTCGCCCTTGGCCCCGAGCAGCTTCTTGTTGAGCATCATGATCACCGGGTTGTCGTCCCGGACCGCGGTGACCATGAGCCCCTTGGCGTCGTGGGCCGACGACGGCATCGCGACCTTGAGCCCGGGGGTGTGCGCCAGCCAGGCCTCGAGGCTCTGGCTGTGCTGGGCGCCGGCGGACAGGCCGGCCCCGGCGGCGACGGTGAGCACCATCGGGACGCGGACCTCGCCGCCGAACATGAACTTCATCTTCGCGGCCTGGTTGACCACCTGGTCCAGGCAGACCGCGAGGAAGTCCATGAACATGATGTCGACGACCGGCCGCAGGCCACGGGACGCCGCGCCCACGCCGAGCCCGACGATGGCCATCTCCGAGATCGGGGTGTCGACCATGCGCCGCTCGCCGAACTCGGCGAGCAGGCCGTCGTACATGTGGAAGACGCCGCCGTAGCCGGCCACGTCCTCGCCCACGACGAAGACGTCGTCGTCCTCGCGCATGACCTGGTGCAGGGCCTCGTTGTAGGCCTTGACGTAGGTCAGCTCGCGCACAGCCATGCGGGAGTCCTCTCGGATCAGCTCGGGGATCAGACGGTGTAGACGTTCTTGGTGAGCGTCGCGGGGTCGGGCTCGGGACTGGCCTGGGCGAAGGCGATCGCGTCGGCGGCGTCGGCCCGCGTCTCCTCCCACACCCGGGCGAACGCCGCCGCGTCGACCACGCCGTCGGCGGCGGCGCGGGCCTCGAGCAGCTCGATGGCGTCGCGCTTCTTCCAGGCGTCGATCTCCTCCTGGGTGCGGTAGGGCTTGCGCAGGCCCTTGACGCCCTGGTGGTCGTAGTACCGGTAGGTCTTGGCCTCCACCATCGACGGCCCCTCGCCCGCGCGGGCCCGGTCGACCGCCCGCTGGCAGGCCTGCCGGACGGCCACGGCGTCCATGCCGTCGCAGACCTCGGCGGGCATGCCGTAGGCCGCAGCCCGGTCGGCGACGTCGGTGAGCCGCATGTGCCGGGCCTGGGAGGTGAACTCGGCGTAGCCGTTGTTCTCGCAGACGAAGACGACCGGCAGCTCCAGGACGGCGGCCATGTTCGCCGCCTCGTGGAACGCCCCGATGTTGCTGGCGCCGTCCCCGAAGAAGGTCATCGCGACGGTGCCGTCCTCGCGGTACTTCCCGGCGAAGGCCGCGCCGACGGCGATCGGCAGGCCGGCGCCGACGATGCCGTTGGCGCCCAGCATCCCGATGGACAGGTCGTTGATGTGCATGCTGCCGCCGCGGCCGTGGCAGTAGCCGTCGACCCGGCCGAACAGCTCGGCGAACATCGGCCGGAACTGCGCGCCCTTGGCCACCGCGTGCCCGTGGCCCCGGTGGGTCGAGGTGATCTGGTCGGCGTCGGTCAGCGTCGCCATCGCGCCGGCGGCCACGGCCTCCTGGCCCACGTACAGGTGCAGGAACCCGGGCAGCAGGCCGTTCTCCATCAGCCGGCCGGCCTCGGTCTCGAAGACGCGGATCCGCACCATGCGCCGGTGCAGGTCCAGGACGTCCTCGGCGGTGAGGCCCTCGACGGTCGGAGTGCCGCCGGACAGGGTCGCCGTTCCCCCGGCCTTCGCCATGTGGTCGTCCGTTCTGCCGGTCCGGCGCGCCGCGCTCGGAGGTGGTGGGGACGCCGCGGCTCCTGTGAACCAGGTCACCGGGCTTTGTGGTCAGAGACTACAGTAACCCCGGGCGGCGGAACACCCCTGCCACCGGATGCCGAGGAGCGCGATGAGCGGGTCGACGACGGACGCGCCGCTGCGGGTGCTGGCGGTCACCGGGGGGCACCGGGTCGACCTGGACGCCTTCCTGGGCATGGTCGCGGCGCTGGCCGCCGAGCGCGGCTGGGTCTGGGCGCACGCCGTCCAGCCGACCGCGCAGGACTGGCTGCACCCCCGCCACGCCGACGCCTGGGACGCCCTGCTCCTGCACGACCTGCCCGGCCTGCACCTGCGCCGCGGCGAGCCACCCGCCCCGCGCGGCCCCGCGCCGGAGGTGGTCCGGGGAGTCGCCGGGCTGCTCGAGCGCGGGACGGGCGTGGTGGCGGTCCACCACGCCCTGGCCGGGTGGCCGGCCTGGGACGGGTGGGCCGACAGCCTCGGCGGCCGCTTCTCCTACGCCCCCGGCCCCCTGCACGGGGAGCCCTGGCCCTCGTCGGGCACGCGGATCACCGGGTACACCGCGCACGTCGTCGCGCCCGAGCACCCGGTCTGCGCCGGCCTGGCCGACCTCGCGCTGACCGACGAGCTCTACTGCTGCCCGGTGTTCGAGGACCGGGTCGTGCCGCTGCTGCGGCACGACGCCGGGGTCGACCCGGCGCTCTTCGTCCGCACCTACGAGCACGTGCTGCACGGGGAGGACGCCGCCCCCGACTGCACCGGGCACCCGCCGGCCAGCGACCTCGTGGCCTGGGCGACCAGCGCGGGGGCCAGCCCGGTGGTCTACGTCCAGCCCGGCGACAGCGGCGCCACGTTCGGCCTGCCCGGGTACCGGCAGCTGATCGGCAACGCGCTGGACTGGGTCGCCTCCGGGGACGCCCGCGCCTGGGCGCAGGAGCGCGCCGGGGCGCACCCGGCGCCGCACCCCGGGGAACCGGCGCCGGTCAGCGGCCGGTGAGCCGCTCGACGACCGGGGCGAAGGCGTCGATCGACCGGTCGCCCACGGTCACGTAGGAGAAGCCGTAGACCTCCCGGCGGCGCTCGAGCTCCTCGCAGATGGCGTCGACCGAGCCGACCAGGGCGTGCGGGAAGGTCCGCAGCTCCTCCCCCGCCAGGCCGGTCTGCGCGCTCAGCTGCTCCTCGGTGGTGGCGCCGCCCTCGACGCCGAGGAAGTAGGCGCCGATCTCCAGCTCCAGCTCGCCGTACCGCTCTCCCGCACCCTCGCGCACCCACCCGAGCTTGCGCACCGTCTCGTCGTGGCCGGAACTGGCGACGCTGTCGGCGCCGATGACACCCGAGCGGTTGTTGAAGTTGATGCTCACCACGTCGGCCTCCGCGCCGGCCAGCCGCAGGACCCGGGGCGCCCCGCCGCCGATCGTGATCGGCGGCGGGCTCTCCAGCAGCGGCAGCGGCGACATGTCGCGCACCCGCACGTGCTCGCCGCGGGTGTCGGCCGGCCGGCCGGCGAGGAAGTCCTTGAGCAGGCCGACGAACTCGGTCAGGTGCCCGATCCGCTGCCCGGCGGGCGGGAAGGGGATGCCCATCGCGTCGTACTCGGCCTCCAGCCAGCCCGCGCCCAGGCCGACCTCGGTGCGGCCGCCGGACAGCTCGGCCAGGGTGGCGATCTCCTTGGCGAGCACGTACGGCTGGTGGTAGCCGACGCAGAACATCCGGCAGCCGATCCGCAGGGTGGTGGTGGCCTCGGCGGCGACCGCCATCGCCGGGACCGGCGCCAGGGTGACCGGGCGGTGACCGGTGGCGTCGGAGACCGGGCCGGGTCCCAGGTAGTGGTCGGAGGTGTGCAGCGCCGAGTACCCCAGCGTCTCGACCCGGCGGGCCAGCTCCCGCCAGGCCCGTCCGGACTCCGGCCGGTAGGCCTGGACGGCGAACCGGAAGGGGCGCGTCGTGGTCATGGCGGCGGCTCCGCTCACCGGCGCCGGGGCACCGGGTTTCTTGACGTTGACTACAGTTGCCGGGACCATAACGCACCGGCGGAGGGAGCGGCCCGTGCATCGGCTGGCAGGGATCGGCGAGCGCGCCGGCGCGGACCCCGACGGCGTCGGCCTGGTCGACGACGCGGGCGCGCTCACCTGGGCGCAGGTGGCAGAGCAGGTGGACGCGGTCGGCGGCGAGCTGCTCGCGGTCGCCCCCGGGATCGGGGACCGGGTCGCCGTCGTCGGCGAGAACGTCTCGCCGACGCTGGTGGCGCACGCCGCCGGGATCCTCGCCGGCGTCGGCACCGTGGCGGTCTCGCGACAGCTGACGGCGGCGGAGATGGCCGACCAGTTCCGCGACGCGGGAGTGGTGGCCGTGGTGACCGGTCCGGCCGGGCTCTCCGCGGCCGCCGCCGCCGCCCGGGAGGCCGGCGTCGGGACGGTGGTCGTGCACGGCGCCGGCGACCTGCCGGAGGGGACGACGTCCTGGGCGGACTGGACCGGCGGCGGTCGCCGGCTGCCGGAGAGCACCGACCGGCCGGCGAGCCCGCCGCTGGTCTACACCTCCGGCACGACGGGCAAGGCCCGCGGCACGGCGGTCCGCTGGGCGCCCTCGACGGTGACCTCGGCCGCCGGCTACGCCGCCGCGCTGGCCGGCCGCTCCGGCTTTCCGGACGGCCCGCACCTGGTGGTCGGGCCGCTGCAGCACAACGGCCCGCTGACCTCGGTCCGCCACCTGCTCTCCGGCGGGACGGTCGTCGTCCTCGGGCGCTTCGACGCCGAGCGGGTGCTGCAGCTGGTCGAGCGGCACGGCGTGACGTCGTCGGTCATGGTGCCCACCCACTTCTCCCGGCTGCTGGCCCTGCCGCCGGAGGTCCGCGGTCGCTACGACGTCTCCAGCCTGAGCTCGGTGGCGCACACCGGCTCGGCCTGCCCGCCGGACGTCAAGCGGGCGATGATCGACTGGTTCGGCCCCGTGCTCGTGGAGAGCTACGGCGGCAGCGAGATCGGCACCGTCTGCCGGATCACCAGCGAGGAGTGGCTGGCCCACCCCGGCTCGGTGGGCCGCGTCGTCGAGCCCTTCCAGGTCGTCGTGCTGGACGAGGAAGGCCGTGAGCTGGGTCCCGGCGAGGTCGGCGTCCTCGGCTTCCGGACCCCGCCGGGCCGCGAGGTGAGCTACCACGCCGACGCGGAGAAGACCCGCTCGGCCTACGTCGCGCCGGGGGTGGCCACCCTGGGCGACGTCGGGTACGTGACCGCGGACGGGTTCGTCCACATCACCGACCGGGTGGCCGACATGGTGGTCTCCGGCGGCGTCAACCTGTACCCGGCCGAGAGCGAGAAGGTGCTGCTGGAGCACCCCCAGGTGGCCGACGTCGCGGTCATCGGCGTGCCCGACCGCGACCTGGGCGAGGCGTTGCGCGCCCTGGTGGTCGCCCGCGACCCGGCGCCGGGCGCCGACGAGCTCGCCGCCTGGTGCCGCGAGCGGCTGGCGTCCTACAAGTGCCCGAAGGGCTACGAGCTCGTCGACGCCCTGCCGCGCAACGTCATGGGCAAGCTCGACAAGCGCGCGCTGCGCCGTCCGTACTGGGACGGCGACCGCACCATCGCCGGCTGATCCGCGCATCCGCGGCGCCGGCCCGACCGAGAGGCACCATGACCGAGATCCTGCTCGTCCGCCACGGCCTGCCCGTCTCCGGGGATACCTCCCCCGGCCTGTCCGCGACGGGTGCCGAGCAGGCCCGCCGGCTCGGCGCCTGGCTCAAGCACGAGGAGGTCGACGCCCTGGTCACCTCCCCGATGCGCCGGGCCCGCGAGACGGCCGCCGCCCTCGCCGGCGAGATGGGCCGCGAGGTCGACGCCGTCGTCGACGACCTGCGGGAGTGGGACACCGACCTGCCGCCGGCTCCCTACACCGCCATCGAGGACATGGGCCCCAGCTCGCCCCGCGCGGTGGCCATCGCCGAGGGGCGCTACGACGACTTCGTCCCCGAGCTGGACCGCGAGGCGTTCCGCGCCCGGGTGGCCGGCTGCCTGGCCGAGCTGTTCGAGCGGTGGCCGGTGGACCGGCTGGTCGCCGTCGGCCACGGCGGCGCCATCAACGCCATGGTCGGCGGCGTGCTCGGCGTCCCCGCGCTGTTCTGGCACAACCCCGGCTACACCTCGGTGACCCGGTTGCGGCGGATGCCGGGCGGGCGGGTGGTGGTGCTGTCGGTCAACGAGACCGCGCACCTGTACGCCACCCGCGGCTGAGCCGGCTCAGGCCGGCGCGGGCAGCTCGCCGTACAGGCCCCAGGCCAGGCAGCGCTCGAGGACGGTGACGAACTCCGGCACCACCCAGCTGCCCCTGTCCTCCCGGCCGAGGTCGTCCACGAGGAGGTCCTGGACGTCGAAGCGGCCGCGGGCGTGGCCGAGGGTGAAGTAGCAGACCTCCCCCGCGCCCGACCTCTTCAGGTAGAGCACCGGCCGGGGGTCGTCGTCGGTCGTCCCGCCCTCCTCGAAGCCGCGGCACGGTCCGCTGTACCGGGTGTGCAGCAGCACCTCCAGCGGCGGGTGCAGCTCGCTGACGTACAGCTCGTCGGTCACCTCGAACGGCTCGACGCCCTGCACCAGCGGGTGGTCCGGGCGGGTGATCTCGATCCGGTGCGGGGCGATGGGCGGGTGGCCGAGGAACTGGCTGCCCAGCACCTCCGGCACCGGCCCGAGGACCCGCGGGGTCCGGTAGAGCTTCTCGGCGCCGGGCGCCGGGGCGTCGATCGCCGCGTTGGTGCCGTGCAGCGCCAGCCAGCGCCCGCCGGCCCGGACCCAGTCGACCAGCCGGTGCTGCTGGTCGGGGTCGGGCCGGCGGTCGCAGGTGTAGGTGATCAGCAGGTCGGCGCCCGCGAGGGCGTCCCCGGCGGCCGCGCTGCCCATCGCGTAGTCCTCGAACACCCGGGTGCGCGCCCGGGGATGGCGGCCCAGCGCCTCGAGCAGCCGCAGCCGCGCGTAGTCGAAGTCGTGCCAGCGTCCGCCGCACACGACGACGACGTCGAGGCGCCCCGCGGGACCGGCCACCTGGACGCTCCCGTCAGAACTGGACGCGGGTGACGATGCCGCCGTCCACCACGAGGTTCACGCCGTTGGTGAACGCCGACCGGGGGCTGGCGAGGAAGGCGACGGCGGCGGCGACGTCCTCGGGGCGGCCGTACCGGCCGACCGGGATCTTGGCGAGCACCTCGTCGTAGACCTCGCGCCGGCCCTCGCGGATCTTCTCCCAGTCACCGCCGGGGAACTCGATCGGGCCGGGCGAGACGGTGTTCACCCGGATGCCCCGGGGCGCCAGGGCCCGCGCCTGCGCCGCGGCGTGGTGGATGACCGCCGCCTTGAGCGCCGAGTAGGCGTTGGGCGAGGCCGGCCGGACCGTGTCGAAGGCGTTGGTGGTCCCGATCGAGATGATCGCCCCGCCCTGCCGCTCCAGGTGCGGGACGGCGGCCTCGATGAGCCGCACGAGCGGCAGCAGGTCGCCGTCGAGGCTCTGCTGCCACTGGTCGGGGCTCTTCGAGGCCCCCGCCGAGACGTTGGAGACGACGACGTCGAGGCCGCCGAGCTCGTCGGCGGCCCGGTCGACGAAGGCGGCCAGCGCGGCGGTGTCGGTGACGTCGACCGGCTGGGTGACCACCGTGGCGCCGCGCTCGCGCAGCTCCGCGGCCACCTTCTCCAGGGTCTCCGCGCCCCGCGCGCACAGGGCGAGGGCGCAGCCCTCGTCGGCGAGGGTCTCGGCGATGGCGCGGCCGATCCCCCGGCTCCCGCCGGTCACGAGGGCCCGCTTGCCGGTCAGCTGGAGGTCCATGTCGTCCTTCCCCGCCGGCGCGACGCCGGCCTCGGTCGGTGCACCGGCGCCGGCCGGCGCCGGGATGGGCGGTGGCTCAGGCGTCGACGTCGGGGTCGAGCCGGACGAGCATCTTGCCGACGTTCTCCCCGCGGAGCATGCCGAGGAACGCCTCGACGGCGTGCGACAGGTCGTCCACGACCGTCTGCTTGGCCACCAGCTCCCCGGACCGCAGCCAGCTCCCGACCCGCTGCTCGAACTCCGGCCGCAGGTCCTCGTGGTCGCGCACGATGAAGCCGCGCAGCGTGATCCGCTTGAGCACCGCCTGGATGAGGTGGTCGATGCTCGGCCGCGGCCCGTCGGTGTCGAACTGGGAGATCATCCCGCAGAGGGCGACCCGGCCCTCCTGCCGCAGGGCGTCCAGCGCCGCGACGAGGTGGTCCCCGCCGACGTTGTCGAAGTACAGGTCGATGCCGTCGGGCGCGACCCGGGCCAGTCCGTCGCGCACCCGCTCGCTGCGGTAGTCGATCGCCCCGTCGAGGCCGAGCTCCTCGGTCAGCAGCGCGGTCTTGCGCGCGCCGCCGGCGCTGCCGACCACGGCCGAGGCGCCGAGCAGCCGGGCCAGCTGCGCGGCGGCCGAGCCCACGGCCCCGGCCGCGGCCGACACGAAGACGACGTCCCCGGCGCGCAGCTCACCGGCCCGCACGAGCCCGGCGTAGGCGGTGAACCCGGTCTGGCCGAGGATCCCGAGCCAGTGCGGCAGGGGCGCCAGCTCCGCGTCGACGACGGTGGCCGTCGCCGCGTCGACGACGGCCAGGTCCCGCCAGCCCAGCCGGTGGCGCACCCAGGCGCCGACCGGCACGCCGTCGGCGCGGCTGGCGACCACGCGGCCCAGCGCCGAGCCGTCCAGCGGTTCCCCGACGCGGAAGTTCGTCGTGTAGTGCTTCTCGGTCTCCTCGAGCCGGCCACGCATCGACGGGTCGACGCTCATGAAGGCGTTGCGGACCAGCAGCTGGCCGTCGCCCGGCTCGGGGACGGGCCGCTCCTGCAGCTCGAAGTCCTCCGGCTCCGGAGCACCCGTGGGCCGGCGGGCGAGAGTGACCACGCGGGTCGTGGTGGTGGGTGCCGTCGTCACGCAGGGGCCTCCGCCGTCTCGACCGTTTGTTGACACCGAGCAGAGTAACTACATCTCCGGGCGAGGCAAGCCCCGGATGCGGAACCGGCCCGTCGCCAGTCTGTAGGGGCTGTTTCCCGCCTGGGTGACGTGCTTCACTGCAGCCCATCCCAAGTAAGTCGACCGCGCTGCGGCGCCGGAGGAGGAACCCCATGCAACTGCAGGACAAGGTCGCGGTGATCACGGGCGGGACGGCAGGGCTCGGCCTCGGAATCGCCGAGGCGTACCTGCGGGAGGGCGCGAAGGTGGTCCTCAACGGCCGCCGGGCGGAGAAGGGCGAGAAGGTCGTCGCGGACCTGGGCGCCGGGGACCGCGCCGTCTTCCGGCAGGGCGACGTCATGAACAAGGAGGACATCGAGTCGCTCGTCGACTTCGCCGCCGAGCACTTCGGCCGGGTCGACATCATGGTCAACAACGCCGGCGGGACGGCGGCCACCTTCCCGGTGGCCGAGATGCCCGACGACGAGTGGGACCTGAACATGAGGTGGAACCTCGACTCCACGTTCTACGGGACCCGCCGCGCGCTGAAGTACATGATCCCGCAGCAGTGGGGCCGGATCATCAACATGTCCTCGGTGGAGGGCAAGCACGGCAAGCCGATGCTCTGCGGCTACGTCACCGCCAAGCACGCGATCAACGGGCTCACCAAGGTCGCCGCCAAGGAGGTCGGCACCCAGGGGATCACCGTCAACGCGCTGTGCCCGGGTCTGGTGATCACCGAGATCGTCCGCGAGAACGGCCCCCGGACGGCAGCCAGCATGGGGCTGACGTTCGAGGGCATGGTCGACCTCTTCGCCCAGGAGTCGGCGATCAAGCGGCCGAACACCGTCGAGGAGGTCGCCGCGATGGCCGTCCTGCTCGCCTCGGACGCCGGCGCCGGCATCACCGGCGCGATGCTGTCGGTCGACGGCGGCACCGCCGCCTACTGACCCCCCGGGGGGTGGGGGGCGGGGGGGGGGGGGCGGGCGGGGGGCGCCGGGCCGGGGGGGGGGGGGGGGGGGGGGGGGCGGGGCGCGCGGCGGCCCCGCCGCCCGCCCCCCCCCCGGGGGGGCGGGGCCCCCCACCCGGGGGGCGGGGGGGGCGGCCGCGCCATGATCAGAGGAAGGACCCCGTCCCTCTCACCCCTCGCAGGCTCGGGGCGAGCCCCCGGACGGGGCCTCACGTTCAGTCGAGGGCGAGCATCCGCTGGTTGACCTCGTCGAGGGCCTCCCGCAGCGCCCGGGGCGAGCGCCGGCTCAGCGGTCCGCCGTCCAGCCGCATCGGGTGGATGGCGATCAGCGTGCTGATGAGCGTGCGGACGGCCAGCCGGGTGGCGGCCTGGGCGGCCGAGGCCGACCGCAGCCGGCGCTGGCCGGCCGGGGTCTGCCGGGCGTAGACGAACGCCCGGTCGATGTGCCGCTCCTCGAACTGCTGCCGGAGCAGCCGGGCCTGCGCGGTGGCGCCGGGCAGGTGGCTGTAGAGGATCCGGGCGTGGTCGGGCCGGCTCTCGATCCAGTCCCACACCGCCGCGGTGATGATCGGCAGCGCGGCGGCCTGGTCGGAGCCGCCCTCGGGACGGGAGCGGTCGACCACCTCGTCCAGCTCGGTGATGACCGTCTGCAGCGCGACGTCGAAGAGCTCGTCCTTGCCCGAGAAGTGGTAGTAGACCGCGGTGGGGACCACCCCGGCCTCGTCGGCGACGTCCTGCACGCTGGTCTCGGCGAAGCCCGTCCGGGCGAAGACCTTGATGGCGGCGTCGACGATCTCCTGGCGCCGCGAGGGCCGGTGCGCCGGCAGCTTGGCCGGCAGGCCGCCGGTCACCTCGGCCACGTCCGCCGGATCGAGCACGCGGTCCCCCTCGTTGTCAGGCGTCGGTGCCCCGGCGTCCGGCGGAGAGCCACTACTCTCCTGCTGTGACCGCCCAGGATAAGCGACCGGCGCACCGGCCGTCCCGGCGCACCGCCGTGGTGGACTCCGCGATGGAGCTGTTCGCCTCGCCGCGGTCGGACGTCATCACCGTGGCCGAGATCGCCGAGTCGGCGGGGATGACCTCCGCGGCGGTGTACTACCACTTCGCCTCCAAGGACGACATCCTGCTCGAGGGCCTGCGCGCGTTCGGCGGGGAGCTGGTCGCCGAGGCCCGCCGCGCACAGCTGGACATCACCGCCCGGGAGGCCTCGATCGGGGAGCTCCCGGTCGACCTGCTCGAGTGGATGGACCAGCGCCGCGCCGAGGCCACCGTCTGGTTCGTCAAGTCCTCGGGCGTGAGCCTCGCGGTCGAGCAGCTGCGCCGCGAGCAGCGCGGCGAGCTGATCACCGTGCTCACCCGCGCGGCGAAGGCCGCCCGGGCGAAGATCTCCGCGGCCGAGGCCGCCGTGGTGGCCACGGCCCTGCTGTCCCTGCTGGAGACCGCCGCCACCTCGTGGCTCACCGAGGACGAGTCGCTGACCGGACTGGGCCGGAAGAACTTCCTCGGGGAGACCGCCCGGCTGGCCGAGCGCATCACCGGCGTGTGACCACACTTACTATCCTGGCACTACAGTAAGCCGCGTGAGCGGTTTCGGGACGCCGGATCGTCGGCGGCTGGCCGTCGTGTCCGGCGGGGGCACCGGCATCGGCCGGGCGTGCGCCGCCGGCCTGGCCGAGGACGGCTTCGACGTCGTCCTCCTGGGTCGCCGCGCCGACGTCCTCCACGCCACCGCCGCCGAGCTGACCGCCCGGCCGGGCGCCGGGACGGTCACCGCGGCCCGGTGCGACGTCGCCGATCCCGACGAGGTCGCGCGGTGGACGGCGACGCTGGGGCCGGCGGTCGTGGACGTCGTGGTGAACAACGCCGGCGCCCCCGCGAGGCGCACCGGCCCGGCGGCCCCGCTGGCGGACGTGGCGCAGGCGTGGGAGGCGGCGTGGCGCGCGAACGTCCTCTCGGCCGTGCTGCTGACGACGGCGCTGGCGCCTCTCCTTCTCCGGCCGGGCGGCCGCGTCGTCCTCGTCGGGTCGCGCGCGGCGCTCACCGGCGGGTCGACCCCGGCCTACGTCGCGGCCAAGGCCGCGCTGCAGGGCTGGGTGCTGAGCCTGGCGGCCACCCTGGGCCCGGAGGGCGTCACCGCCAACCTCGTCGCCCCCGGCTACACGGAGGGCACGGAACTCGTGGCCGGGCGCATCCCGCCCGAGCGGCACGCCGCGCTCCTCGCCGGCACGGCGGCGGGCCGGCCCGGCCGGCCGGACGAGGTCGCGGCGGTGGTCCGCTTCCTCGCCGGGCCGACGGCCGGCTACGTCAACGGTCAGGTGCTGGGTGTCGACGGCGGGGTGCGCCCGCCCGGGATGTGAGGGCGCGGGCTCAGCGCCCGCCGGCCCGTTCGGCCCCCCGGACCAGCAGCTCCCGGTCGCCCTCCGTCCAGGTGACCGTGAGCGTCACGGCCGCGATCCGCCAGTCCTCGCCGTCCCGTACGACCCCGTGCTCGTACGTCCCGCCGAGGGAGTAGCGCTCACCGCCGAGGAAGTGGTCGGCCCGCATCGACGTCCGCACCCGGACGTCCCCGCCGTCGGCCTGCAGCCACGGGTTGACCAGCACGTGCTGGGTGGCGTCCAGCCCGGGGAACAGCCGGCGGGCACGGCCGACCCACTCGTCGGCCGGCATCCGCGCGCGCGAGCCCGGCCGGTAGGAGGTGTAGTCGACGTCGATCTCGTCGGTGAAGACCGAGCGGTACAGCTCCCAGTCCCGGCCGTCGATCCCGTGCGCGAAGCGGGCGAGCAGGTCGAGGACCGCGTCCCGGTCCGTGCGCACGAGACCCGTGCTCACCGTGCGGCGGCCAGCAGCGGCGCGAGCCGCTCGGGGAGCGCCGCCCAGGCCTGCGGCGAGTCCACGGTCCGGTCGAAGTTCGCGTCGACGATCACCTGCGCGATCCCCACCTCGCGGGCCCGGGCGACGTCGGCGGCCAGCTCGTCGACCGACAGCGGGCGCAGCCCCCGCACCGGCACCGGCGGCTCGGTGTACACCCGCCAGTAGACCTCCAGCGGCCCCCGGCCGGCCGGCCGGCGCTCCCTGAGCTGCTCCGCCGTCGCCAGGATGTCCTCGAGCGCACCGGAGGCCGGGTTCCAGATGTCGAAGCGCTCCGCGGTGCGCCGCAGCCCGGCCTCCGAGCGCATGCCGGACAGCAACCGCGGACGCGGCCGCTGCACCGGCTTGGGGCGGACGTCCGACGTCGGGATGGAGAAGAACTCACCGTCGAAGGCGACCGGGTCCTCGCCCCAGCAGGCCTCCAGCGCGTCGAGCATCTCGTCCAGCCGCCGGCCGCGGGTCCGCGGGTCGACGTCGGCCTGCCGGTGCTCGTCGTCGGACCAGCCCACGCTGAACCCGACCACCAGCCGCCCGCCCGACAGCAGGTCCAGGGTGGCCAGCCGCTGGGCCAGCTGCACCGGCCGGTGGTACCCGGCGACCAACACGCTGGTGCCGATCTCCGCGCGCGAGGACCAGGCCGCGGCCATGCTCAGGGTCTCCAGCGACGAGAGCGTGGTCCGGTAGGCCTCGGGCACCGCCAGCCCCGGCCGGGCGGCGTACCCGGAGACCGGCTCGTGCGGGTAGAACATGTGCTCCTGCACCCACAGCCCGCCGAAGCCCAGCTCCTCGGCGCTCTCGACGAAGGCGCGCAGCGCGTCGCGGGTGACGTGCCCGCCCAGCTGCGGCAGGCACAGCCCGACGGCGGTCGACCCGCCCGCCGCCGTCACGGCGCGGTGGGGACGGCGGTCGTCCCGGGCCCCTCGACCGGCAGCTGCAGGCTGACCAGCTCCGTGTACTCCGCCAGCCCGTGCGGCCCCAGCTCGCGGCCGACCCCGGACCGCTTGAACCCACCGAACGGCGCGAGCACGTTGAACCGGCCGCCGTTGACCGACACCTGGCCGGTGCGCAGCCGGCGCGCGACGGCGACCGCACCCTCGACGTCCCCGGCGAAGACCGCCCCGGACAGGCCGTAGTCGGAGTCGTTGGCCACCCGCACGGCCTCCTCGACGTCCTCGACCGGGATCACCGCGAGCACCGGACCGAAGATCTCCTCGCGGGCGATCCGTGCGCCGTTGTCCAGCCGGCTCACCACGGTGGGCCGGACGAACCAGCCGCGCTCCTGCTCCGGCACCCGGCCGGGGCCGCCGGTGAGCACGGTCCCCTCCCCGTCCGCGCCGTCCAGGTAGCCCTGGATCGTGCGGAACTGCGCGGCCGAGGCGACCGGGCCCAGGCCGGTGGCGGGGTCGAGCGGATCGCCGACGACCATCCCGCCCACGGCGGCGGCGAGCCGGTCCTCGACCTCGGCCAGCACGGCACGGGGCACCACCAGCCGGGTGGTCGCCGAGCAGGTCTGGCCGTTGTTGACGAACGCCGTCCGCACCGCGGCGTCGACGGCGGCCGCGAGGTCGGCGTCCGGGCAGATGACGAACGCCGACTTCCCGCCGAGCTCCAGGGTGGTGCGCTTGACCCCCGCCGCGGCCAGCGCGGCGACCCGTGCACCGGCCCCGGTCGAGCCGGTGAGGCTGACCAGGTCGACGTCGGGGTGCTGCACCAGCACCTCACCGGCCGAGGCCCCGCGGCCGGTGACGACGTTGAGCACGCCGGGGGGCAGGCCGATGTCGTGCGCGACGTCGGCCACCGCGAAGGCGGCCAGCGGCGCGACGCTGCTCGGCTTGACCACCGAGGTGCACCCGGCGGCCAGGGCAGGGCCGACCTTGGCCGCCAGCTGGTACAGCGGGTAGTTCCACGGCGTGATCGCGCCGACGACGCCGGCGGCGACCCGGAGCACCAGCGAGTTCCCGATCCGCTCCTGCGCCGGGACCTGCTCGGCCAGGTCGGCCATCGAGCGGAACACCGCCACGCCGAGGCCGACCTGCACCCGGTGCGCCGTGGCGATCGGGGTGCCGACCTCCCGCGCCATCACCGTGGCCAGGTCGTCCCCGCGGGCGTCCAGGCCGTCGGCGAGCTCCCGCAGCAGCCGGGCCCGCTCCCCCACCGGCGTCGCCGACCAGCCGGGGAACGCCTCGCGCGCGGCGGTGACCGCGGCACCGACGTCGGCGGCGTCACCACCGGGCACCGTGGCCAGGACCTCCTCGGTCGCGGCCTCGTGCACCTCGATCGGTGTCGCCCCGGCCGGGGTCCGCCACGCGCCGCCGACGTACAGGGCGTCCCGGGAGAGGGTCCCGGTCGTGGTCACGACACCTCCGCGGGGACGGCGTCCACCGAGACCGTGCCCGCCGTCCCGTCGACGGTGAGCAGCATGCCGTCGGTGATCATCGACGTCGCCCCGGTCACGGACAGCACGCAGGGCAGCCCGACCTCCCGCGAGACCACGACGGCGTGGCTGTTGAGCGCCCCCATGTCGACGACGACCGCACCGGCCACCAGGAACAGCGGCGTCCAGGCGGCGTCGGTGAGCGGGGCGACCATGACCTCGCCCGGCTCGAGGGCCGCGGCCTCCGAGAGGTCGCGGACCACGCGGGCCCGGCCGGTGTAGGTGCCGGCGCTGCCGCCGACCCCGGTGAGCAGGCTGCCCTCCGTGGCGGTGGCCTCGGCCGGTCGCGACCGGCGCTTCCACTGCGGGAGCGGGGGCAGCTCCTCGGCGATGATGAACGGCGGCTCCAGCTCGAACAGCGCCCGGTACCCGGCCAGCCGCTCGCGGATGACGTCGGTGAACGCGGCCGGGTCGGCCACGTAGTCGTCGAGCTCGCCGGCCTGCAGCATCGTGACGTCCTCGGGCTCGCCGAGCCGGCCGGCGGCGACCCCGCGCCGACCGAGCTCGCGCACGGCCAGCCGGACCTCGTTGATGACGACGGCGGAGTTGGCCTTCGTCTGCTCGCGCAGCGGGATGGTGTCCTTGGCCGAGCGCAGGGCCACCTCCAGCGTCCCGAGGGCCTCCTCGTTCCCGGCGAGCAGCCCGCGCAGCTCGTCGGCCACCTCCCGGCGCCGTGCGGCCAGCCGTTCCGCCCGGATCTGCGGGGACCCCTCGTCCGGGGACCGGCGCAGCGAGTCGACGTGCGCCAGCGCCTGCACCGGGTCGGCGTCCCACGAGCGGGCGCGGATGTCCCACTCGTTGGGGCCGCGCATGCCGTACTCGTCGAGGAAGGCGGTGAACGCCGCCCGGAAGCCGGCCACCTCCCCGTCGCCGTCCAGCGCGGCCGCGACCGCCGCCGGTCCCCGGTCGAACAGCGCCGTCAGCTCCGTCGAGGAACGCACCCGGCGGGACAGGTCCCACAGCCCCGCGCTGGGCGAGGCCGACTCGACGTCGCCCAGGCCGGAGATGAGGTCCAGCAGCATGTCCGGGCGGTCCACCGAGGCGCACAGCTGCGCGAGCATCGCCTGGCCGACGGTCGAGGCCAGCGACGAGTAGTCGTGCCGGGCGAAGGCGTTGTCCAGCTCGCCGAGGAAGGACCGGGCGTAGGAGACCAGCTCGGCGTCGGAGAGGCCGGCCAGGTCGGGCCGGGCACGCCGCAGCTCGCGCACCCGCCGGCTGTCCTCGTCGATCTCGGGGAACTCGGTCCGCCCCAGCACCTCGCCGATGGTCTGCGCCGTCTTGGCCGAGCACGCCTCGTCCACGTCGTCCGGGTGCGGCCGGTACGGCGGGGCGTCGGGGTGCGAGCCCAGCAGCGCGGCGTCGAACTGCTCCACGGTCATCCCCATGCGCATGCCCATGAGCCGCATGTGCGAGAGGTTCAGGTAGAAGTAGCCGCCGAACAGGCCGGCCACCGGAGGCGGGTCCGAGGGCAGCTCGCCCTCGGCGTACACCCCGAAGTCGACGAAACCGCGCAGCCAGCCCTTGAGCAGGCCCTGCTCGAAGACCAGCGTCCAGCCCAGCGGGCTGCACGGGTCGTTGAGCACCTCCCCGGCGTTCGCCCGGGTGTAGTACGGCAGCCGGTCCCACCGCTGCGAGTCGGTGATCCAGCGCTCCGGCACGGGCGCGCTCACCACGGCGACGTCCCGCCGTCGACGTTGATGGCGGTCCCGGTGACTCCCCCGCCGGCCTCGCTGCACAGCCAGACGGCGCAGGCCGCGACCTCCTCGACGGTGTTCAGCCGCTTGATCATCGACTCGTTCGCATAGCCCTGGAGGAAGTCCTCGTAGGTGATGCCGGACTGCTGGGCCACCAGCGGGCCGACCTCCATCATGAGGTCGGTCTCCACCGCGCCCGGGCAGATGGCGTTGCAGGTGATGCCCTGCTGGGCGTACTCGAACGCGGTGGCCTTGGTCAGCCCGTTGATGGCGTGCTTGTTGGTGATGTAGTGGCTCACCATCGGCTTGTTGGCCATCTTGCTCTCGACCGAGGACATGTTGATGATCCGGCCCCAGCCGCCGGCGACCATGTACCGCAGCGCCCGGCGGGTGCCCCAGAAGTGGGAGTTGAGGTTCCAGTCGAGCGCCTTCTGCCAGGCCTCGTCGGACAGGTCCCCGACCAGCGCCCAGCCGTCGGTGCCCCCGGAGTTGTTGACCATGATGTCCACCCGGCCGAAGCGCTGCGCCGCGAAGTCGACCAGCCCCTCGACCTGGTCCTGCCGGAGGGCGTCGCAGGCGAAGAAGTCGGCCCGGTCGCCGGCGCCCATCTCCGCCAGCGCCGCCTTGCCCTTCTCCTCGCTGCGCCCGCTGACCACCACGGAGGCGCCCTCGGCGAGGAAGGCCTCGGCGATGCCGCGGCCGATGCTGCGGGTGCTCGCCGTGATGACGGCGACCCTCCCCTGCAGCTTGCCCGGCCGGTCGCCGGCGGGCTGTCCCGCGAGCTCCTCGACCTCGTCGACGTCCGGTGCTCCGCCGGCACTCATCACAGTTCCTCCTCGATGGCCTGACCGATTGCACGGTGGAAGTGCTGCACGCCGGGCTCGTTGCGCCCGAACACGAATTCCTGGTCACCCATGGCCGCCAGGCCGCGCTGCACGCCGAAGCCGGCTCCGTAGTCCTCGTCGAGGACGACGTCGTGGAACCAGTCGCGGGTGTGGTCGGCGTTCTTGCGCTCCTCGTCGTCGACCGGCTCGTGGCGCAGCAGGATGTGCTGCTCGGTCTTCGAGCTGTCCCAGGTGCGGCCGGGGAAGACGAAGGAGACCGCCACCTGCTCGCGCCACCCGCCGGCGATCGCCAGGCCGGGGAAGAGCCAGTAGATGGCTCCCACGCACTTGCGCGGGTCCCAGGTCTCGGGCGGGGCGTCGGCGGCCTCGGCGATCGGGCGCAGCGCGAAGGAGTTCCGCTGGTGCGGGCCCCAGGAGTCGAAGGCCGCCATGTTCGACAGGTTGGTGCGGAAGACGGTGGTGCGGTGCAGCGCGGCGAAGTGGTAGCCCTCGAGGTAGCCGTCGACGACGACCTTCCAGTTGGGGCCCTCCAGGGTCCGGGTGGAGTGGTGGTAGCAGTCGGCGAGGCCGAGCGCCTCGAGCAGCTCGAGCAGCGGCGGCTCGATCCACGCGTCGAGGTCGAGGTCCGCGCCCGGGGTGAGGCAGACGAAGACGATGCCGGCGCGCTCGGCCACGGGCAGCCGGCGCAGCCCCATCTCGCTGCGCTCGACCGGGCCGAAGGTGTCCTCCCCGTAGACGCCGGTGAGGCAGCCGGCCAGGTCGTAGGACCAGGCGTGGTAGGGGCAGGTCAGGCGCCGGGTGTGCCCGGTCCCCTCCGGGAGGAGCTCCGCGCCGCGGTGGCGGCAGGAGTTGACCATCGCCCGCAGCTCGCCGTTGCGGTCGCGGGTCAGGACCACGGGGGTGCCGACGACGTCCAGGGCCTTGTACGACCCCGGCGTGGGCAGCTCGCAGGACAGCGCCACCGGCAGCGGCCGGGTCCGGTGGATGGCCTGGACCTCGCGCTCCCACAGCTCGGGGTCGGCGTAGTTGCCGACGGGCTCGCGCCACTGCGACTCGACCATGTCGGTCGAGGTGGCGCGGTAGTGCTCCACCAGGCGGGCCATGACGTCGGCGGCGTCCTGGCGGACCGCCGGGCTGGTGAAGTCGACGCCGGAGGCGTATCGGGGGACGGCGGTCATGGCCGGGGACTCCGTTTCAGGCGGTATCGGGTGCGGCGGAGGAGGTGGACCCCATCGGACGCGACGCCGCGAGGGTGTGGTGGGTCATCTCGCGGCCGGTCCGGGTCAGGCCGGCGATGGCGGCACGCAGCTCCTGCACGTGCGGGAGGGTCAGGTGCTCGGTCAGCGCCGCATCGCTGACCCAGTGCTCGAACACCCGCACCCGCCCGGGGACGTCGGCATCGGGGCTGAACGCGTAGTCGATGCAGCCCGGCTCCTCGCGACTGGCCGCGACCACCGAGGAGAAGGCGCGCAGCGCGACGTCCCGGTCGGCGGGCGCGAAGTCCATCCAGCCCGCGACGATGACGGGGGGGCCGTCCGGCTCAGGCATCGAGCATCTGCTGCACGACCTGGTGGAAGTGCGTGATCTTGCACTCGTGGTCGTTGAAGATGTTGCGCCGGTAGGCCGACGACCGCTTGGTCGCGCCGACCTCCTGGTAGATCTCCACGTCCTCGGCGACGACGTCCTTCAGCCGGTTCCAGTGGGCGCTGACCCCCGCGAGGTAGTCCTCGTCGCCCTGCGGGTCGTACTGCAGCTCCCAGGTCTCGAACCGGGTCCGGTCCACGGCCAGCGGCACCGAGCGGAACAGCTGGATGTGGTTGGGGTTGTTGTTGAACACCGCGGTCGGGAAGACGGTGTAGTGGCAGATCGCCAGGCTCTGGTGGTCCCGGGTCTCCTTGAGCCGGGGCAGCACGCCCTTGTAGGGGACGACCATCATCCCGTGCGGACCCATGGTGAAGAACGTGCTCTCCCGGCCGTCCTTCGCGTCCTGCGCGGACACCTTGTGCAGCGCCGGGGCGTGGTAGTTCTCGTTGAAGCCGTCGATGACGACCTTCCAGTTGACCGGCAGCTCCCAGGTCAGCTTCTCGACGAGGACCATGTCCTCCATCCGGTAGGCGCCGAGGTCGCCCACCAGCTCCTCGCCGAGGAAGTCCAGCAGCGGCGGGGCGACGCCGGGGCCCGCCAGGACGACCCACACCCAGCCGCCCCACTCGGCGCACTCGACCGACGGCGCGGCCAGCCCCTCGAGCTGCTCGGGGGCGAAGTCCTCGCGGTCGGGAACCCCGAGCACGTTGCCCTCGAAGTCGTAGGTCCAGTTGTGCCAGCGGCAGCTGAACCGGCGCGCACCGCAGCCGGACTCCTTCACGATCCGCGCACCCCGGTGCATGCAGACGTTGTGGAACCCGGCGACGCCGCCGTCACGGCGGCGGGTCACCACGATGGTCTCCCCGTGGCCGTCCCAGACGACGTGGTCGCCGGCGGCCGGGATCTCCGAGGACCGGCAGACGATCTGCCAGGTGCGGTTGAGGACCTTCTCCCGCTCCAGCTCGAACCGCTCGGGGTCGGTGTAGACCGAGGCCGGCAGCTCCGAGGGACGCGCGTCCGAGGGCAGCAGCGGCACCCCCGGACCATGGCGGTAGGGCAGATCGCCTCGGGTGGGGACGAAGACCACGCAGACCTCCGAAAGCGCTGGGGACGTCGGGACGGCCGGGGCTCGGGCGAGCCGACCCGGCCGCTGTGACACGGAGCACCATCCGACTCCGACGGTGCCTGAAAGCGGAGTCCGTGTCAAGTAAGTCGGCGGGGCCGCTCTTCCTCGACGAGGCCGCGGACGATCTGCTCGGCACGGACCGACGCGGCGTCGGCGGCGGCGTTGACCCGCCGTCCGGGACCGTCCCGGTCCACGGTCGCCTGGATGGCCTCGAGCAGCGGCTCGTCCTCCTCCATGGTGCGCTCGTGCACCCGGCGGAGGACCTCGTCGACGGCCCGGTCGCCGGGCGCCCAGTCGCGCGCCGACCACCAGTGCACCCGGGTGACCCCCGGGTCGACCGGGGTGAACGCCCGGACGAAGGCGGTACGGAAGACCCCGCCGTCGGCCTCGATGCGCATGTGGTCGACGTGCAGCGCCGGGGAGACGAAGACCCCGGACTCGTGCTGCACGCAGCGGGTGTCCGGGGGCAGTCCGGTGGCCGCGCTCTGCCAGGACGCCAGCGGCGCGGCCGGGAAGGTGCGGGCGTAGGAGACCGAGGTCTCGGTCACCTCGATCTCCAGGGGTGGCGGCTCCTCGAGGTAGCCGCGGTGGGAGGTGTCGGGGTGCACGGAGGCGAAGTGGGTGCGGTCGAGGGCGTTGTCATGCAGCAGCAGGTAGCCCGCCGCCACCGTGCGGACGCCGCCCAGCGCCGACCAGCCGTCGCCGGTGATCCAGGGCACCCGCGGTGGCGCCGCGCTGCCGGCCCGGCGCGGGTCACCGAGCCAGACCCACACCAGGGAGCCCTCCTCCCGGACGGGGTGGGCCGCGACCTCGGCGCCGTAGGGCACGTGCTCCTGCGAGGGCACCAGGACGCACGCGCCGGTGCCGTCGAAGGTGAAGCCGTGGTACCGGCAGACCACCCGGTCGTCGACGAGCCGGCCCATCGACAGCGGCAGCGCCCGGTGCGAGCAGCGGTCGTCGAGGGCGACGACGCGCCCGTCGCGCTGCCGGTACAGCAGGACCTGGCGGCCGAGCAACCGCCGGGCGGTCAGCTCGTCGGTGACCTCCTCGGCCGTGGCCGCGACGTACCAGCAGTCCAGGGGCGCGTCGGCCGGGGGCGGCGGCGCGGCGGCGTTGCCCGGCGGCCGGGCGGGCCCGCTCATACGTCGAGCACCAGCCGGGGCGATCTCGAGCGCGAGACGCAGATCATCATGTAGTCGCCCGCCTCCTTCTCCTCGTCGCTCAGCAGCGAGTCCCGGTGGTCGGGGGTGCCCTCGACGACCGGGGTCTCGCAGGTGCCGCAGACCCCCTCCAGGCACGAGGAGAGCGCGCTGACGCCGGCCTCCTGCACCACCTCGAGGATGGAGCGGTCCGCGGGCACGGTGACGGTGATCCCCGAGCGCTGGCACACCACCTCGAACGACGTCGACTCCGCGCCGGCCTCCACCGGCCGGGCGGCGAACCGCTCGACGTGCAGGCTGCCCGGCGGCCATGAGGCGCACTGCTGCTCGACCGCCTGCAGCAGCGCCTCGGGGCCGCACGCGTAGACCACGGTGCCCGGCCGGGGCGCGAGGACGGCCGGCAGGTCCAGCAGGCCGTACTCGTCCTCGGGACGCAGCACGACCCGGTCGCCGTAGCGGGCCAGCTCGTCGACGAAGGCCATGGAGCCGCGCCGGCGCCCGCCGTAGACCAGCGTCCAGTCCGCGCCCGCCCCCTCCGCCTCGGCGATCATCGGCAGGATGGGGGTGATCCCGATGCCCCCGGCGACGAACACGTAGCTCTGCGCGGAGACCAAGGGGAAGTGGTTGCGCGGACCCCGCACCCGCAGGCGGGACCCGACCTGCAGCTGCTCGTGGACGTGCCGGGACCCGCCGCGGCCGCCGGGGTCGAGCAGCACGCCCAGCCGCCAGCGCGACCGGTCGGCCGGCGAGCCGCACAGGGAGTACTGCCGGACCAGGTCGGGCGCGAGCAGGAGGTCCACGTGCGCGCCCGGCGTCCAGGCGGGGAGCTCCGCACCCTCGGGGTGCTCGAGGACCACGCCGACGACGCCGTCGGCCACCTCGTCCCGGCCTGCCACGACGAGCTCGTCCACGTGCTCGGAGTAGACGGTGGCCATCGCCGTGGACGGCTCGGCCGCGGTCATCCCTCGTCCCCCTCGTTTCTCGACTGCGCGCACAGTAAGTGACCGCGAGTGTCGTCGCGGCCGGAACGGCCGTCAACCGGCCGGGGCTGGCACTTCCTGTAGACGTTGTACAGAATGACCGCACGTACCGACGGCGGAGGGGTGGGCTCGTGGACGACCGCATCGCGCTCGTGGAGGCCCTGTTCGGGGCCTGGTCCAGCGGGGACCCCGATGCGCCCCGGCAGTACCTGACCGAGGACGCCGTCCTCGACGACGTCATCGGCGGCGTGCACCGCGGCTGGCCGGCGATCCGGGCCTACTTCGCGCGCGGTCTGGCCAGCTGGCCGGACCTGCGACTGGTGCCCAGCGGCGAGTGGTGGCAGCGCGACGACGGGCTGGCGTTCACGTGGGTCATGTCGGCGACCGTGCCCGACGACCGCTTCGGACCGGGCACGGCCGGCCGCCGCTGGGAGGCACCGGGCATGAGCTACGTCGTGTTCGACGGCGACCGCGTGCGGCTCGAGGTGGACTACCACGACGGCGGCTCGCGGGCCCGCTCCCTGCAGTAGGAGGACCCGCCCCGCCGCGGGGGCTCAGGGCCCGCCGAGGCGGTCCAGCAGGTCGGCGTGCAGCCGGCGGACGTCGGCCCGGGTGACCGTCTCCTGCTCCACCAGCCGGCGGTACAGGAAGGGGGCGAGGACGGCCTCCAGCGCCGTGCGCCGGTCCAGGTCGGCGCGCAGCCGGCCCGCGCGGACGCCGGCCTCCAGGATGGCCGCCACCCGGGACGAGCCCTCGGCGGAGACCTGCCGGCGCAGCTCGGCCAGCTGCGGATCGCGCCACGCGGCCTCGATCAGCGCGACCAGCACCGCGCCGTAGGTGGGGTCGTTGAGCCGGTCGGCGTAGTCCCGCAGGTAGTGCAGCAGCTCGCGGTCGGTGTCCCCCCGCGGCTCGGGCGCCGAGCGCCGGGCCAGCTGGGCGAAGGCCTCGTAGTACAGCCGCGGGAGGTCCGGCCACCGGCGGTAGACGGTGCTCCGCGAGACCCCGGCGCGCTCGGCGATGCGCTCCACCGTCGCCGAGGCCACCCCGCTCTCGGCGATGACGGCCAGCGTCGCCGCGTGCACCTGGGCGCGGGTCTGGGCGATCCGCGGGTCCACCCGGCCGGCGGGCTCCTCCCCCGGATCCCCCGCCGTGCCGTCGGCCGGCTCAGCCACCCACGACCGCGGGGTTGCCGTCGGTCCACCACGTCTCCAGCCGGCGGAAGGCGAACCGCCAGCCCTCCGGGGTGCGCACCAGCCGGTCGACGTAGCGGCCGGCGATCAGGTGCAGGTCCCCGCCCGGGGTGCCGGCCTTCACGTGCTGGGCGTGGAAGTAGCACTGCGCGGTGGCGGAGTCGCCGTCCACCTCGACCGTGACGTTGCCGATCAGGTGCTGGCTGCGGTCCAGCGGCCCGAGCGCCCCCTGGCAGACGCTCTGGATGGCCGGGTAGCCCTCGAACCGCCCGAGCCCCTCGTATTCGGTCACCGCGTCGTCGGTGAAGCAGGTCCGCAGCGCCGGCCAGTCGCGCTCGTCGAGCGCGGCGCCGTAGCGGTAGCAGAGCCGGGTGATGTCGTGCTCGTCGAGCAGTCGCCGGACGACGGCGTCCATGGGTCCTCCTCCTCGTCGGCGGCCGGCCGGCCGCCGCTGCTCATCCCGGCGGCTGCGCCACCAGGTCGGCCAGCCGGCGCAGGAAGCGGTAGTGCACCGCGGTCCCGATCGCCAGCAGGTTCGGCGTCGCGGCGACGCCGTCGCGGAACAGCCGCAGGGCCGTCAGGTTCGCGCAGGCCCCCTTGAACTGGTTGAACGCCTCCCAGGCGTGCCAGTCCGCGGGTGCGAGCCGGACGCCGGTGATCCGCTCGATCCGCGCGTACCACTGCTCCGGCGGCGCCAGCTTGCGACCGCGGATGATCGCGAGGTAGGCCCAGTCCTCCGCCGCGTCGCCGTGGTGCACGAACTCCCAGTCGGTGAGCGCCACGATCCGCCCGTCCTGCGACAGGAAGTTGCCCGGCCCCGGGTCCCCGTGCACCACGACCGTGGGCCCGGTGGGCCGCAGGTGCGCCCGCAGCCACGCCGCGGCCTCGTCGAGCAGGGGCACCGGCTCGGGCACCGATCCCCGGTACACCGCCTCCCAGCGGTCGATCTGCGCGGCCACGGCGTCGTCCGGGCCGGGCACGGGGCCCAGGGCCGCGGACACCACCGCCGGGTCGTTGCGGTGGACTCCGTGCAGCGCGGCGACGAAGGCGTCGAGGACCTGGTCGTCGACCGCGGAGCTGCCCGGCACGAGGTCCATGACGAAGAAGGGCCGGCCGAGGACCCCGGGTCCCTCGATCCACCGGACCGGCGGCACCGGCAGGCCGGCGTCGGCCAGCGCCCGCATGGCCCCGGCCTCCAGCGTGCCGTCGGTGCCGAAGGTGCCGCCCTGCTCGATGCGGACCATGTACCCGGCCGGGCCGGCGGGGCCGCGCAGCTCCACCCGGAGCATCCGGCGGCTGTGGCCCCCGGACACGACGGTGGCCTGGGTGACCTCGACCGGGCCACCGCAGGCGTCGGCGAACCACCGGGCGAGCCGGTCGAGCTCGGCCTCGGGCACGCCCCGCGGCACCGGCGCGACGTCGGTCGCCGGGTGGCCGCTGAAGGTCTCCAGGAGCGGAGCGGCGACGCGGATGTCCTCGTCGAGCTGGTCGAGCAGCACGGCGCGCACCGCCGGCACCGCGCGCTCGGGCCGGGTGACCGCGTCCACCAGCGCGGCCGACGCCTGCCGCAGGGCCGCACCCAGGTCCTCCTCCGCGGGGTCGCCGTCCGTCGCATCCGGACCGGGGCCGGCGCCCAGCGCGGCCCGCAGCCGCCGCGCCCGGCCCGCCGGGTCGGCCTCCGGCCGGGCCGCGGCGTAGCGGGCCAGGCCGGTCAGCTGCACGGCGGTGTCCGCCGCGTGCCCGGGGGGCAGCGCGGGCAGGACGGCGTCGGCGAGCGAGGCCGCGACCGCCCGCCACAGGACCGCGTCCTCCACCGGGCCGGCCGTCATGCCCGCAGCTCCGCCGCCACGCGGGCCTCGAGGTCCAGGTCGAAGCCGGCGCCCCAGAGCGGGTCGGACATCGCGGGGCCCGCGTCGGCCAGCGGCGACCCGAGGAACCACTCGTAGGTCTGCGCCATGCCGGTCGCGAAGTCCCGCTCGGCGGGCAGGCCGAGCAGGTGCCGGGCCTTCTCCGTGCTCACGATCCCGTGGTGCCGGGCGAGGAACAGGTGGCTGAACGGCAGGGGGGTCAGGCCGGGCAGCGCCTCGTCGGGCACGTGCACCACGTCCGGCTCGACGCCCACCACCTCGGCGGCGGTCGCCACGTACTGCGCGGCCGTGACGCCGTCCCCGCTCAGGTTCACGACCTCTCCCACCGCGGCCGGGTGCCGCGCCAGCGCCAGCAGCCCGGCGCACAGCTCGTCGACGTGGCCGTAGGAGGTGGCGACCAGGCCCTGGTGCGGCTCGAGCACCGGCAGCCCGCGGCGGAGGCGGGTGAACATCGCCGTCTCCATGTCGTAGATGTTGTTGGTGGGCCCGTAGATCGCCGCGGGCCGCCCGACCGTGGCGGGGAACCCCCGGTCGCGAGCGGCGGCGAGCAGCACCCGCTCGGCGTAGACCTTGAAGCCGCCGTAGGTGGTGGGCGGCTCGTCGCGGACGGGCCGGTCCTCGGTCCACGGGAACACGCCGGTGGGCGCGTAGGCCATCACCGAGGAGACGAACACGTAGCGGCCCACGCGCCCGTCCAGCAGCGCGACGAGGTCCTCGAAGGAGGAGCCGCCGGCGGCCTTGACGAACCCGGAGACGTCCACGACGGCGTCCCAGTCCCCGGAGGCGAGAGCGGCGCGCATGGAGTCCGCGTCCGTCCGGTCGGCCACCAGCTGGCCGACGCCGGGCGGCGGGGCCGAGCGGCCCCGGTTGAGCAGGGTGACGTCGGCGCCGTCGCGGAGCAGGTGGTCGACCAGCCGGCCACCCACGAAGCTCGTGCCGCCGAGGACCAGTGTGCGCACCGCACCTCCTCGCCCCGGGGAACGGGGCTTCCGGACTTGTGGGACAAAATGTTGCACAGATGCCCTCGGCCGACAAGACTGCCGGAGGATCCACGACGGGCCCGTCGGGGCTCGCGAGCCGCCGCAGCAGCCGGCCGGGGCAGCTGCCGGAGAGTCGGGAGAGGGCCATGACCACGCCTCCGGGAGGACGGCTGACCCGGGCCGACGAGTGGCCCCGCCACCAGGTGGCCCGGACCTTCGACTCGGTGCAGAGCGACTCGCCGCACTGGAGCGACGGCTACTACTTCACCGCCTCCGACGAGGCGGGGACGGCGTCGCTGTACACGGCGGTCCGGCTCTACGCCAACACCGACGTCATGGACGGCTACGCCTGCGTCGGCATCGACGGCCGCCAGCACAACCTGCGCTGGTCCCGGCGGCTGCGGCCGGCCATCGACGACCTGGCGGTCGGCCCGCTGGCGGTGGAGGTCGTGACCCCGCTGGAGGAGCTGCGCACCACGTGCGCGCCCAACCGCTACGGCGTCTCCTACGACCTGACCTGGTCCGGGCTGCACGAGCCCTACCTCGAGGCCCCGGTCGAGCGGTGGGCCGCCGGCCGGCTCACCGCGCAGCGCTGCAACTACGACCAGTGCTGCGACGTCTCCGGCTGGATCGAGGTGGACGGCCGCCGCCTGGAGGTCACCCCCGACCGCTGGGTCGGCGTGCGCGACCACTCCTGGGGACTGGGCCGCACCGGCGGGCCCCCCACCCGGGCCGCCGCTCCGCTGCCGCCCGGGGTCGGGGACCGCACCTTCGCCGTGCGGCAGTGGGTCGTGCTGCGGCTGCCCGAGCGGGTGGTGTTCTGGCAGCTGCAGCTCGACGAGGCCGGCGCCGCCACCATGTTCGAGACCCGGGTGCTGCCGCGCACCGGCGGGCAGCCGTGGTCGCACACCGAGCTGGTCGACCTGCAGCTGCGGCTGGTCCCGGGACACCGGCGGCTGCGCGAGGGGACGATCGCGCTGCGCCGGCCCGACGGCGGCGTGGACCGGTTCGGCTTCACGGTGGTCGGGACCCCGGTGTACCTGCAGGGCGGGGGCTACTGGCAGGGCTTCGACGACGGCCTCGGCCGCGGGGTCTACCGGGGCGAGGACCACGGCGAGGGCGAGGTGTGGGACGTCTCCTCGCCCAGCGCCGTGCACGACCCGGGCGGGCTGTTCCGCGCCCGGTCCGACGCGTGGGCCGAGCACTTCGCCGTCTTCGAGAACACCGACGACCCGGCCGAGCGCGGCACCGGCCACCTCGAGTGCGTGATCGCCGGCGCGCACCCCGACCTCAGCTGACGCGGGGCGGGAAGGCGGCCGGGCCCAGCGGGGCGCCGGTGCCGCGGTCCTCGCCGCCCTGCCGGAACAGCCCCGTGTCCGCCCGCATCGGCTCCCCCAGCGGCTGCCGGCGGGTCCACTCGTGCACGGTGATCCGGTGGGCGATCCCCCACCGGCCGTCGCGCCGCTCGTACCGGTCGGCGTAGCGCCCCCACCACGCGTCGTGCACCGGAGCCCCCTGGTCGTCCGTGCGCAGCGTGTGCGCCAGGACGTAGGCCTCGCCTCGGGCGTCGTCGGGCCCGTCGACCTCGACGAGGTGGTTGAGCACGCAGTGCATCGTGGCGTCGTAGCGCCGGTGGGAGGCCAGCACCCGCTCGCAGAACTCCGCGGCGTCGCCGACGAAGACCCCGTGGTCGTCGACGGCCCCCGGCAGGTAGGCGCTGCGCAGCAGGTCGGGGTCGAGGCGGTCCAGACCGCGGCAGTAGCGCAGCACGACGTCGCGGATCGCCTCGACGGCGACCAGGCGGGCGAGCGGGTCCACGACGGCCGGCGGCTCAGCGCGCCGACGGTGCCGCGGACGGCGCGGCGGCCCACATCTTGGCGCTGTCGAAGCCGATCCGGCGGTCGGGGACGATCTCGAGCACCACCCTGCCCGGGGAGTCCAGGTGGGCGGCGAAGGAGGCGGCCTTCGCCTCGTCGCCGGGCCGCAGCCGGGCCGCGAAGGCGGGGTAGAACCAGGCCTTGGTCTCCGCGTCCTCGTGGACGACGCAGGTGCCCTTGTAGGTCAGCGACTTGCTGACGGCGATGCCGGACCCCTTCGAGGTGATCGCGATGCTCACCCGGGGGTCCCGGCGCACCGCGGCGATGCGGGGCCGCCCCTCGGTGGCGGTCAGCCAGAACCGGCCGTCGCGGGGCAGGTAGTTCATGACCACCCCCATCGGGTGCCCGTCACGGCCGGCCCAGATGAAGGTGCACTCCGTCTGCCGGGCCAGCAGCTCGGCCTCCTGCTCCTCCTCGAGGGTGTAGGAGCGCACGTCCTCCCAGTCGCGGGCCGTGTCGCCACGCATCGGGTCCCCCGGCGCAGACGCCGTCGTCATCGCTGCCTCCCCTCGTTCCGGCCTGGCCCGAGTCTTGCGCTAACTGGAGACCGTGTCTAGTTTCGCGGCGGACGACGAGGAGGCCTCCGATGGCGGACGAGCTGCAGGACCTGCGGGACCGGATCGAGATCGGCGACCTGCTGGCGCGGTACTCGACCGCCCTCGACGCGCGCGAGTGGGAGCTGCTCGGCGAGGTCTTCACTCCCGACGCCACCTGCGACTACGGCACCCTCGGCCGGCCGCGCGGGGTCGAGGAGATCACCGCCCTGATCCGGGGCACCATCGGCGACCTGGACGCGACCCAGCACCTGGTGGGCAACGTCGTCGTCCGGGTGGACGGCGACGAGGCGAGCGCCGACTGCTACCTGATCTCGCAGCACGTCCGCGCCGGCACCCCCGGCGGTGACCACTACCTGCTGGGCGGCCGGTACGCCGATCACGTGGTCCGCACGCCGGCGGGCTGGCGGATCGCGCACCGCACGCTGCACCGCACGTGGACGTCGGGCAACCGGGACGTCGTCCGGCGTCCCGGCCGGTCCTGACCGGGGGGCGGAACGCATGGGGTACAGCGGCCGGGCGGCCTACACCGGGGACGTCGACGCGTACGGGCCGGCGGACTTCCGGCGGCTGCCCGACGTCCTCGTCGCCAAGATCGGTCTCGGGCCGTCCGGGGTGAACGGCTACCTGCTGCGCTGCCTGCGCACCGACGAGCAGCTGCTCGTCGACGCGGCCGACGACCACCTGTTCGTGGCCGCGGTCATGGGGTCCCGCGGCCTGTCGGCGATCGTCACGACGCACGCGCACCCGCCGCACGTGCAGGCCCTCGAGTCGCTGGCCGAGACCACCTTCGCGCGGACGGTGGCGCACCCGGACGACGCCGGCGCGCTGCCCGTCCCGACCACGGATCCCGTCGGCGACGGCGACGTCGTGCAGGTCGGCGAGCTGCGGCTGACCGTCCTGCACCTGCCGGGGCACAGCCCCGGTTCCATCGCGCTCCTCCACTCCCCGTCCGACGGCTCGCCCCCGCACCTGTTCAGCGGCGACGCGCTGCTGCGCGGCGGCCCCGGGTCGACGGGCACCCCGGCGGAGCGGGCCGAGCTGCTGGAGGCCCTCCGTCGCAGGGTGTTCGACGTCCTGCCGGACGAGACGTGGGTCTACCCCGGGCACGGCCCGGACACCACCGTGGGCCGGGAGCGCGCCGCCCTCGCAGCCGCCGCAGAGCGCTAGCCGGTCCGCTGGCGGCCGGCGCGCCGAGGCCAGGCGGCACCGGCCGCCGGCTCTCGTCGAGCCGGCGGCCGGGCCACTCGGCCTTCGTCAGAGGCTGAGCACGGTCACCTTCCCGGTGGACCCGTCCACCTCCACCTCGGCGCCGTCGGGGATGCGCCGGGTAGCAGCCGTGACCCCGGCCGCGCAGGGGATGCCCAGCTCGCGGCTGACGATCATCGCGTGGCTGCCCATCGCGCCCACGTCGACCACGACGGCGGCGGCCACCATGAACAGCGGCGTCCACGACGGGTCGGTCTGCGGCGCGATCAGCACCTCGCCCGGCTGGAAGTCGGCGATGCTCGCGGTGTCCTGGACGACCCGCGCCCGTCCTCGGGCCACACCGGCCGAGGCCGGGCCGCCCTGCAGGACGTCGCCGGGCTTGGCCACCTCGACGCGAGCCTCGGCGCGGCGCGGGATCTCGGCCAGCGGCTGCACGCCGGTGCGCGCGTCGAGGAAGGTCGGGATGTCCAGGTCCGCGAGCTCCCGCCACCGCTGCTCGCGCTCGGCCAGCCGTTCCCGCAGCGCCTCCGGCTGCGCGACCAGGATGTCGAGCTCGTCGTCGGTCGCCATGAACAGCTGCCGCGCGCTCTCCAGGTGCCCCTCGGCGTGCAGCCGGCGGGCCAGCTCGGTCAACGCCATGCGGGCCTCGTGCATCACCTTGATGCAGTTGGTCTTGGCGCGCTCGCGCCACGCACCGAACCGGCGGGCCGACGCGACCGCGAGCTCGAAGGTCGCCAGGGCCTCGGCGTTGCCGCCGAGGATCTCCAGCGCCCTGCTCGTCGCCTCGTTCCGCTGCCGCTCCTGGTCTCCCTGCCGGCTGGCCGGCGAGGCCTCGTCACCGAGCTGGCGGAGCCGGTCGACCAGGCCCAGGGCCAGCTCGGGCCGGGTCTCCCACGAGTCCGCACCGAGGTCCCACTCGCTGGGGCCGCGGTAGCCGAAGTCGCGCAGGAAGCGGGCGAACTGGGCCGCGAAGTCGGCGTGCCCGGACTCGATCCGCCCGAGCAGCCCGGACACGCCCCGGTCGAACTCGGCCATGAGCGAGTCGTCGGCCCGCACCAGCCGGGAGAGGTCCCAGAGGGCGAACGAGGGCGCGGCGGAGTCGACGTCCCCGGCCTGACCGATGACCTGCACGACCAGGGAGGGGTCGGCCTCGCCCAGCAGCTGACCGAGGACCGCCGGACCGGTGGCGGCCTGGTTGCTCCCGATCGTCTCGCTGCGCCAGCACAGCCGCTCGATGGGCATGAGCGAGCGCGCGTAGGCCACCAGGGCCGCGGGGGTCAGCGCGGCCAGGTCGGGCCGGCTGGCCCGGACGCGGTCGGCGAGCAGCCGCTCCTCCTCCAGCTCCGGGAAGGTGGTGGTGGTCAGCGCCCACTGGGTGCGGGCGGCCATCTTGGCGCTGAGCTCCTCGTTGACGTCGTCGGGGCGCTCCTCGTGCGGCGGGGAGTCGGCGCTGAAGAACGCCGCGTCGATGGCCCGCCAGCCGATCCCTGCCCGGATGCCGACCACCCGCACGTTGGACTGGTTGATGTACAGGTAGCCGTAGAAGAAGCCGGCGACCGGCGCCATGTCCTCCTGGGCGAGCTCCGACGGCGTGAAGGCGTCGAGCGCCGAGTAGCCGGCGGCCCACCCCGGGATGATGTGCGGGATCCAGCAGAAACTCGCGCCCAACGGCGTGATCGGGTCGGGCAGCACGTCGTTGGCGTTGAGCCTCGTGTACACCGGGAACCGCTCGCTGGGGACGGTGTCGATCAGCCAACCGTGCTGGTCAGTCATGGACGGCGGTCCTTCCTGCTGGGCGGGCCGTGCCCGCGACTGTGACCCGACTCACCGGCCGGTCTGCGGGGAACCATAGAGGCACTAACTTGGCACTGTCACTAGTTTGGGGGCACCGATCGACACGGAGGTCCGTCGCATGGAGATCACCGGGGCAGCGAGCCCGGCCGCCCGGGCCCTGGCCGTCGACGGCCTGCTCAACGTGCGCGACCTGGGTGGGCTCAGCACGCCCGACGGCCGGCGCGTGCGCCCCGGCCGGGTGGTGCGGTCGGACAACCTGCGGGGCCTGACCGATGCCGGCGCCGTCGCCCTCGTCCGCGACCTCTCCCCCCGCCTGGTCGTCGACCTGCGCACCGAGGACGAGTGCGCGCGGGAGGGCCGGGGGCTGGCCGAGGTGGCCGGGGTCCGCTACACCAACCTGCCGCTGCAGCCGAAGGCGGCGCTGTCCGCGGAGCAGGTGGCCGCCGGGCTGGCCACCAACCTGCTGGACGACTACGTGCTGCAGATCCGCGACAACGGCCCCCCGCTGCTGGCCGCGCTGGAGCTGCTGGCGGAGGACGGCGCGCTGCCGGCCGTCGTCCACTGCACCGCCGGCAAGGACCGCACCGGCGTCCTGGTCGCCCTGCTGCTGGACCTGCTGGGCGTGGCCCGCGAGCAGATCGTGGCCGACTACGCCGCGACCACCGACAACATGCCGGGCATCCTCGCCCGGATCCGCTCCTCGCCCTTCTTCCGGGGGAACGGGCTGGCCGCGGCTCCGGCGTGGATCTTCGAGTCCACCCCCGAGACCATGCACGGGTTCCTGACCTGGCTCGAGGCCGAGCACGGCGGCGCGGAGCCCTGGGCCACCGGCAACGGCCTGTCCCGCGCCGCCGTCCGGCGGCTGCGCGACGGGCTGCTGGAGTAGGCGCCCCGGGTCAGCCCGGCGGGAGAGGGACGACGGTGCCGGGGTCCATCGGACCGCGGTAGACCATCGCGAAGCGACGGGCGGCGAACCGCCACCCCTCCTCCGTCCGCCGGTACTCGTCGTCGTAGTGGCCCAGGTGCATCACCCCCGAGCCGTCCTGCAGGTGGTTGAGCTCCAGGACCCACCAGGTGCCGCGGGCGGTGTCGCCGGAGACCTCCACGATCCCGGTCGGCGCGAGCTGCGCCACCCACGGGTACTTGGTCAGGGCCGACGTCCACAGCTCCAGCGCGGCCTGCCGGCCGTGCACCACCCGGCCACCGCCGAGGTCCCAGGTGCAGTCGGCCGCCCACGTCGCCGCCCAGGCCTGCGGATCACGGCGGCACACGGCGTCGCTGTAGCGCGCCACGAGGTTGCGGACGGCCAGCTCGTCCTCCGCCGCGGTCACGACCCGTCCTCCCGGCCCGCTCGCAGCCGGCGCTCCAGCCGGGGCCGGAACGCGGTGCTGACCAGCTCCCACCACAGGCCCGCGCCGCCGTCGTGGTAGCTGAACAGCGCCGGCTCCCCCTCGGCGGGCAGGTGCCGCACGCGGGAGGGCAGGCCTGCGGCGTCGAAGCGGGTGATGGCCCCCTCGAGGTCGTCGGCCCACAACCCGACGTGCTGGAGGCCGAGGGCGCCGGCGGCCCAGACCCCGCCGGAGAGCTCCTCGACCAGCTCCAGGTACGGCGGGCCCTCCAGGGAGTACGTCGCGGCCACGCGGGCCTCCTGCGGCCGGCCGTCGACCAGCACGTCGAACGCGCTCGACCCGACCGGGCTCCAGGTGAAGCCGAGGGCCTCGCCGTACTGCGCCATCGCGGCGCGCACGTCGGGCACCACGACGCCGACGTGGTACATGTCCAGCCCCTCGGGGGGCCTGCCGAACCAGCTCACACCCGTCACCTCTCGTTCCTTGAGAGCTCCTGCAGAAAGTAGCCGACCCGCGGCCGGGGCGGGCTCGTGCGTCGGCTAGCGTCGGCGCGGTGACCACCGCCCATCCGGTGCCCGCGTCGCCCTCGACCCCCTCGCCGGCGCGCCGGCCCCCCGCACCGGCGCCGCCGCCGTTCTCGATGCACCACACGTTCCTGCTCGCCCAGGCGGAGGCCACCGAGCTGGCCCTGGTCCGCCACGGCCAGCAGCAGCTGCCGACCTCGCCGGTGTTCACCCCCGCCGAGTGGGTGGACCCGCCGCTGTCGGCGGTGGGGCGCCGGCAGGCCGAGCTGGTCGGCGAGGCGTTCGCGCAGCGCCGCGTCGACGCCGTCGTCTGCAGCCACCTGAGCCGGGCCCTGGAGACCGCCCGCGCGATCGCCGGGCACCACGGCCTGGAGCCGCTGGTGCTGGAGGACCTGCGCGAGGTCGAGACCTACCGCGACCTGGAGGACGGAGCCACCCCCGCCGACGCCCTGGCCGCGCCGTTCTGGCGCGGGGTGCAGGAGCGGTTCCCCACCGAGCGGCGCTGGGACCTCGTGCCCTTCGGGGAGAGCAGCGCGGAGCTGCGGCACCGGGTGGTGTCCACCGTCGAGGGCCTGCTGGCGCTGCACCCGGACGCGAACCTGGTCGTGGTGTGCCACGGCGGCGTCATCAACGCCTACCTCGCCCACCTGCTCGGGATCGCCGAGGACATGTTCTTCCTGCCCGCGCACACCTCGGTGACCCGTGTCCGGCGGCTGGGCGCCCGGCGGGCGCTGCACAGCCTCAACGACCGCGATCACGTCGTGGCCGATCCGGAGCTGCTCACCTACTGAGCCGGGGGGGGGGGGGGGGGGGGGGGGGCGGGCGGCGGCGCGCGCGCGCGGGCC